>JAYVPE010000154.1:0-8300 GCA_043757575.1 Pirellula sp. | reverse complement strand
AAATTTCAGTTTGACAGTTAGGTTAGAAAGAGGAAAGACAGAGTACTACTTCAGATTGTACTCTCACGCAAGCCGCTGACCTACGTGGGTACCAAGACCAACTCGGCATTACAGATTACCTAATCCGATTTTTAGGCAGATCAGGATGTTTGGACAGCCAGATCATTTGTTCGATGTAATCCTTGGCCTGTTCCTTGACCGATTACTCAATATCTTTATCGACTTTCGTGAAGCGACGCTCTCAAATAATTGATCTGTTCAAGGATGAAATGATCATGATTACGCGACTACTTTCCGTTGTTTTAGTTGGTGTGTGGACTGTTGCAGCACAGGCTCAACTACCATCGGAGCATTTCTCACCTATCAATTATTTTGGTCGATACCATGGCTTCGGCTATAGCGACGGATACCATGCTTGCAAAGAGGGTCGATGCAATAGCTGGTCGCTGTGGAAACCGTGGGAGCCGATGTCTAGTTTGTATAGTTCCCCCGCACCTACGTCCAGCAATCGATCCGTAGCAATTCAAGCAACAGCGAACTCGAAGTTGTCTTCACTTGAGTACTACTCAGACCCTGTCATCAACCAACCCACGCCAACGAACGGGACGCAGTGGTCAGCCGCCTCGCCAGACCGCGTTGAATCCGTTGTTCCAGCTCCGATACATTTACAACCATCCCAGATTGATCGCGGAGTTCGGGAACTGCCGCCACCACGCAACAAATCGAAATCTCTCCCTTCGTCGCCCGAATCGTCATCCAAGATAAAGACCGATGGCACTCACTTTGGAAGCGTAACGGCGCGAGCCGTACGGTGAATTGAGAGAATCGCAACGAAACCGGATGGCTCTCGCCATTCCGCTAAAAATTATTTCGGTAAAGTGAGTGCCATTTGAATAGCGACGCCGGGACTGCGTGCCGATACTTCTTTAAATATGTTGGCCAAGCCGCTGGGCTAATCGCTTAAGAGTTTGGCTTGCGTCTCCCTCGGCAAGCTTTGCATGGATCAAGTGAAGCTGGGACTTGTCGTCCCACGCCGCGTTAAGTGCTGCGTCAAACTCCAATTCATCGGTTACCAGGTAGCCGCGTCCTCCTCCATACACCTCGGGTAATTTGGAGTAATTCCAAACAGCAATCTCGTTGTACTTCCAAGTTCCCGCCTGAAGGACTCGCTCTGTTCCGTAACCATGATTGTCGAGCACGATGATGATCGGAGCATGTCCCAAGCGAATGAGAGTAGACATCTCCTGGCCAGTCATTTGGAACGCTCCATCACCCACGATGACGAGTACGCGATCGTTTGGCTTCGCGACGCAAGCTCCAAGTGCGGCTGGGACCGAAAACCCCATGGACGTGTAATAGGCAGGTGATAAAAAATCGGTTTGTTCATGGATCACCAATTCCGACGAAGCGAAAAGGGCATCGCCAATGTCCGCAATCACAATGGTTTGAGAATCAATCTGACCATTGATTCGAGAAATCATGCGGCTGATTTCAAGGGCTCGTCCCGGCTCTGGCTGAAAATTGACGGGGTGTTTTTGATGCAACAGTTCGGGGATAGGGCGGTGGGCTGGCTTGGGATTGGATTTTGTCAACCGGTCCAGGAAATCCGCGAGTGGAACATTCGGAAAATGATGATAGGAAATCTGTAGTTGCTCGCTGGTGGCGTAGATGCAATTCCTGACCTCCAGTTGGGCTGTGTAAATGCCGAGATTAATGTCCGTCATGAAAGCTCCGAGAAGTAGCACGCAGTCACTATCCTCGACGTATTGAGTTACTTCCTCACGTCCCATCGCTCCCTCATAGAGTCCTACATACAACGGATGCGTTTCGTCAACGACGCTTTTCCCAAGAATCGTTGCCGCGATAGGGATTTTAGCTTGTTCGGCCAATTGCAACAGTTGGTCCTGCAACCCGAAACGATGGATCTCAACGCCAGCAATGATGATCGGTTTCTTGGCTTGATTAATACGATCAACCGCTTCCCGTACGGCTTCGTCTAGCGCCAACGAATCGAACTGGGTATTGGGGCGACGGAAAGCGTGAGCGATCGGCGGAATGACATTGACCATGTCTCTCGGTAACTCGATGTAAACTGGACGTTTGAAACGATAGCAAGCGTCCAGAACCCGATCGATTTCACTAAAGGCAGTAGTCGGGTCCACCAATTCCGTGGCCGCGATACATAGCTTTTCAAAGACTTCTATCTGTGTGCTAAAGTCCTTAACTTTGTGATGAAGCAGTGGATTGTTAACGCGTTCATTCAAACCTGGAGCGCCGCTTAACAAGACCACTGGTGACTTTTCTGCAAATGCTCCAGCCACGCTGTTGCAAACCGAAAGTCCCCCTACGCAATAGGTTACACAGAGAGCGCCCATTCCTCGAATTCTTGCATAGGCATCGGCTGCAAAACCCGCACAATCCTCGCGTGTGCAGCCAACCACATTGATTGGGCTCTTTTCCAGCATGCTGTAAAAGTTCAGGATATAGTCACCAGGGATCCCAAAGCAATCTCGGATTCCGTAATCCTGAAGTCGATTGATTAGATATTGACCAATCGATACATCGAGCTGGCTGGGACGATGGCTAATGGTGCTTTGACTGTCCGTCTTTTTTCCGATGGAGCTAAGCGCGTTACTCATTTGATTTCCGTATTGGTGAAAATGCGCCAGGATGCATAAAGGTGAATCGCAATATTGTATGCACCAACTCCCGTTCGTGGGTGTCACGTTAGGTACAACCCGAATAATCGCTTCTGTTTCGGCGGCTCGACTGGCCTCTGGACATCGACAAAGTGACTTCACAAAGAACAGCATGCTAGTATTTTGGGGGGATTTCCCCGAACCTGTTGATCCTGACGATTCATTCACTCGTTTTTTGAATTTGCCTATTGCAATGTCGAGTCCTAGCCAAAGCCACCTACCTTTCGCGAGCCTCTTCGAATCGCCAACCACTACCAACGTTCCATCCACGTATACGACCAAGGTCGATTCGGCCGCTATAAAACAGCCCACCGCAAAGATTCGGGATGATCTAACTAATTTTCATGAGTATAACCTTCAGAATCAAACCGAACTAAAAAAGCCTGAGACAACCCGTATTTGGGGGTTAGACTACCATGCTGTCGACATGGAACAAACACTCGATTATTTGGAACAGGTGATTTACACTGGCCGGCCAAGCTATGTGGTCACAGCCAACTTAAACTACGCCATGCTATGCGCGAAAAATCTCCGTTTAGCCGCTTTCACCCAAAATTCTGCGTTGACGTTATGTGATGGAATGCCAATACTTTGGCGCAGCAAACTCAATGCAATCAAGCTACCTGATCGAGTTGCGGGTTCCGATTTAATATATCGATTGGCCGAACGTTGTGCGGACAAAAAACTGCGAGTGTATTTCTATGGCGCATCAGAGGGTGTAGCTGAAAAAGCGGCAGTCGCGTTAAGAAACCTCTATCCGAAACTTGCCGTTGCAGGTGTCCAGTGCCCACCTTTTCGAGCATGTAGCTCCGAAGAGATTCGCAGCCAGATTGCCCGCATCAAACGAACCAAGCCCGATTTGCTTTTCGTAGCGCTCGGTCAGCCTAAGGGTGAATACTGGATCGAGGATCATCTACAGGAACTGGAAGTCCCGCTTACGATCCAACTAGGAGCATCGTTCGATTTCGTTGCAGGAAACGCGACCAGAGCTCCAAAACTCCTCCAGAAGATCGGTCTGGAATGGCTCTATCGAACCGTCAAGGATCCGGTGCGTTTAGCCCCTCGATACTTCAGCAATTTCCAATTCTTGGCCAAAGCATTACGACGCGAACTGATCGAAAAACTGTCGTAGGAAACGGCGAGCGCCGTAACGACAAAAATGCTTTGATGGTTACTAGCTAGTTGGCCAATTAGGCGAGCGGCGATGTGAAAACTACCCATCATAACCCGATACGTAAGTGAGGGACCTGCGTAATAGTCCCTCGCGCACACTTCGGGTTGGGATACTCCACTCTGTCGCTCGCCATTACACTTAGTTAGAGACGATTGCGCAAGCCAAATGCGGCGTGTTCGATGTATCTACTCAGTTCGCCGTGGTACGCTTTTTGCCAACGAGTCGCGGATTTCCCGCAATAGCAAAATTTCCTCTGGCGATGGCGGCGCAGGGGCTTCTTCTTTTTTCTTTTGTAGTGAGTTCATCAGCCGGACCATCATAAAAATCGCAAACGCCACAATCAAAAAATCCAATGTGGCTTGTAGAAATGGTCCGTACCTGAGAATGTCAGGATCGGATAATTCCATCACGACGCCGCCCGTTTTATCCAAGACTGGCTTACCGCCCTCCATTTTTGGAAGATTTACTTTGGAGCCAAATAGGGCCGAGTATTTTAGCGATAAGCCATTGAAGCCCACACCCGATTTGGCGGTCAGCAGATTCAATGGAGGCATTACAATATCATTTACCATCGAGCTTACAATCTTCCCGAACGCGCCTCCGATAACCACGGCTACAGCGAGATCGATCACATTTCCCCTCATCGCGAAGGCTTTAAACTCTTGAAGCAAACCCATGACGAACACTCTTTGGAAATGGAAAAGGAAGGCCAACTTTGTAGATTACTAGACGCATGTTTAGGTTAGTTAACTTTTTTGCGAGTTCCTGGCAAGCAGAGTGCGGGAGAAATCGCGGAAATTCGCTCCAGTCTACGAATAATTCCTATTTCCTCTTGAAATAGCCGCGAGACTTTTTGTATGCATTCAAATTATGTGCGCACGAATAAAAATTGCCCTACTATCGATGGTCGTCGCGACGTTGACCGTGTGCGGAAGCAATGCGCAGCAAATCGAGCCCAATTCGATCGTGCCTCTCTATCAAAACGCTAGAACCGCCTACTCAGATAGGCAGTTTACAAAAGCAGCAAAACTGTTTCGCGCCGCCGCTGAACAATGCCGGGGCTCGGAGCTGGCGGTTCAGTGTGAGTATTTTGCCATCATGTCTGAGTGGACGGTTGAGCCATGCGACGCGTGCGCTGAGAAGCTCTCGACTTGGCATGAGAAAGCAAAGAAATTCCAAAACGACGCCATTGCAGCGGGGCGAGCATTTGATTCCAAGCAACTCGCCAAATGGTCAGACAATACCGAGTTAATTCACGCAAAATGGGATCGGCAAAAAATGCGTTTTGAATTAGCAGAACAACGATTGCGAATTTTCCTGAAAACCGCCACCACTAATAATAAGGCGACCAAACCGAATCATGAAGCGTTGCTTGAGCTAGGTTCGCTACTACTCGAAGATCGACAGGATTACACGGCTGCACGAACTTACTTTGATACCGTAATGCAGAGTTCACTCGAATCAGAACCTGTCCACTGCCAAGCCATCTTCGGCTGTGCCCTGACATGTTGGTATAGCCAGCAATACGCGGAAGCTCGCGATTTTCTTGATCGACTCTCTACCCTAAAGTTCGACGATGAGCTTAAGATTCAAGCTCAATTGCTAAAACTTAAAGTCCTGAAGGCCCTCGGTGAAGCCATTGACGTCGCCAATGCGCTCGAACCGTTGATTCGACTTGCTCTTGCTAGCAATCCGTCAGCTTCAACGCTTTATGAATTAGCCATGGCGCTTATCGAGGCGGATGAAAAATCCAATTCAAACGAAATACTCCTAAGTCTCGTCCATCGGTTTCCCACAAGCCCTGTTTCGATCGAAGCGCGCGTTCGACTCGCTCGTAATGCATCGGAGAAACGACAATGGAAGGAATCAATCGACTGGTGTGATCAAGCGATAAAGTTGGGATGTTCTAAAGAGTTGCAACCGTACGCATGGATGCTGAGGGGGCAAGCCAAACTTGAATTAGGAGTGTTCGAAAATGCGAAAACCGATCTGGAAGCGGCACTTGCAAATTCATCCGGCGATAACCAACTTGAAATATCCATTCGATTTCAATTAGCGGAAACCCTCTATCAACTTCAACATTGGCAAGATGCAGAACACCTTTGGAAATGGCTGGTCCAATCCGCTGAATCAAGCGTTGAGAATGTTCCAAAGCCCGCTTGGTATCCTGTCGTTCTTCTGCGTTCTGCTGAATTGCTTGCATTGCGAAAAGAGTGGAAGGACGCAGAGCTGATGGTTTTGCGAATTCGAAGTGATTTTCCCAAATGTAACCGCGCCTGTGAAGTCGATTACCTATTGGCAAGATGTTTGGTCTCAAAAGCTGACTTCGATGCTGCAAGACAAATCCTCAATTCCATTACGCAAAGAGAAAACTCGACACCCGACGAGCTTGTTGCGCGTGGATACTGGATGACGGGCGAGACCTATCTCATGCAACGCAAGTACTCCGATGCGTTGGAAGCATATCGTGAAGTCTTGAAGATTCCGAATCAGGAATACTGGATTTCTGCATGCCTTTTGCAAATTGCTCAATGCTGCGAAGCTACGCAAGATACGCAAGGTGCGAAGGACGCATGCGAAACCATTGTCAATCAATTCAGCGGCAGCCCGTTTGTTCCGGCCGCCCGAGAGCGACTAGGCAGACTTCCATCCATTTCCATCGCAAACCAACAAGCCAAAGAACAACCTTTAGGAACCATGCGATGACGAAACGCGCTCCCATCGCCATCACCGGCACCCGCAGCACTGTCATTGTAATTGCGTGGGTTATGTTCATTGCGGTTGCACCTAATGAGATACTTGGCCAATCCCCTCCATTGCTTCAGGCTGGCAATCAAGTTCCAAACACCTATCAAGCTGGCCCAAACAATGGTGCGCCTCAATTGCAATCGTATAGGCCACAGTCCCCGACCGTTGGCCAACCTAACGCAAGATTAGCCGCCAATACTTTGCCTAACGGTCAGGCTCCCGTTGGCAACGTTCCAGCTTCCAACACCGCGACTGAAACGCCAGATCCATCCAAAGACCACAAGATTCCGGTCCGAAACTTGTTGCAGATTTTCCACGATGGCGGATTGATGATGTATCCCATCGCTCTCTGTTCGTTCGTACTCACCGTGTTTGCCTTCGAGCGTTTCATTCATCTGCGGACAGGTCGTGTCATCCCTAGGCCGTTCGTCAAACGCTTGATAGAGCAGCTTCAACAACAGCAAGTCGATCGAGAGGAAGCGTTGGAGCTTTGCGAACGCAATCCAAGCCCTATCGCAGCGATCCTATCTGCCGCCGTCAAGAAATATGGTCGTCCGTCCGTAGAGGTAGAACAAGCCGTTCTCGATGCAGGCGAACGCGAGGGAAATCTCTTGAGACGCAATATGCGATTGCTCAATTCCATCAGCAATGTATCTCCGTTGCTTGGTCTACTGGGTACTGTACTGGGCATGATTCAAGCGTTCAACGACATCGCTAGTGCAAAATCAATGGGACGACCCGACCTACTCGCGGGTGGAATCAGCCAAGCGTTGTTGACCACGGCTGCCGGTTTGCTCGTCGCTATCCCAGCTTACCTCTTGTACATGTTTTTTCTCGGGCGGATCGACAAATTAATAATGGAAATGGATCTGCACGCGCAGCGACTTGTCGAAGCCATCAGCGCCGAGGGGTTGCAGGAAAACGACACTTCTAGAACTCGTTCGCGCTCCCGAAAAGCAGCTTAAGAAGACAAAATGCCACTCAAGCTCCACCAAGACGAATTACCAACCATCAACCTGACTAGCATGATTGACGTGCTATTTTTACTGATCATCTTCTTCATGGTGGGTACACGTTTCGCGGAAGACGAGTCAAACATCAAAATTAATTTGGCCAAGGTGGCACCGGATGGTGCCATGCTGCAAGGTCCGTCGAGTAAAGTAGTTTATCTTGCTGCCGACGGAACCATTCAGTGCGAAGGCCAACGGGTCACGCTAGAGCAACTATCGAGTTTGCTCACTCAGGCAATGCGGAATTACCCTGGCACAACGGTTCAAATGAAACCGGATAAAGAGGTAAACATGCAACAACTGTTTGATGTGCACAACGCAATAGCACGATCCGGAGCACGAATAGATGGCGTTTCGGTCGCTTCGGTTCGAATGCCGGGAACGATTCGTTAGGCCATCATGTCCATCCCATCTACTGCAACTTTTGCTGCCATCGGAAGCATGGGAACTGGTCGCATTTGGGTGATTGTGATGGGGGTTTTGCTTGCGATTGTAGCCATCTCGCTACTCGTAGCGTCATGGACTAAATGGGGACAAACCAAATCGCTGACCAAATGCATTGCACTTGCCTTTCTCGCGCACGTTTGGCTCCTGATGTATGCTTATGGAACACGAATCGTGACACCTGGCTTTGGAGGCGGCAATCACGGTGGATCGCGAATCGAGAAC
>JAYVPE010000153.1:0-8338 GCA_043757575.1 Pirellula sp. | reverse complement strand
ACGAGTTCGATATGCAATGGAGACGCATTTGAATGGACCAACTGAGCCGCTACACGTTCCCGCAACGACGGTGCAATATCGCGGTATCGGTCCTCGGTACGGCGAGTCATCTGCATCAGGCAGAGCGATACCATGGCTGAGTTTTTTGCGATCCAAGCCTGGTCTAAATTCAACAATTTTTCTACCCAAGATTGAACTCGCGACGCGCTGACCACTTGCTGAAGGGTTGCATATACGGGCATGCGACTACCGAGTCGGCCGAGCGTCCAAAGCAACGGACCATGGACTGCCTCGAGCTTTTTCTTACTTATAGACTGCAAAATTTGTTCCGCAACTACCGTCTTCTCGTCGGATGTCAGCCATTCCAGAGAACCGATCAATCGCATTAATTCGATAGTCACGTTCGTGTTGGATGATTGCGATTGAGTTCCACCCGCGAGTACCGGCCGAACCCTTGCCCAGCAATCTTGAAATAGGGCCCTCTGTTGGCCTGGGGTGAAGCCACCCGCAATGCGCCGCCATAACACGATCGTTTCGGACGCGTTCATAGTAGTTCGGTGCAACAATTTGTTGTGAACGCTTCGCCATGTCGAATTCACTCGCCAGTCATCTGCCGTTAAACCAAATCCGGGTCGCAAACACCAACCGACCAAGTTGAGCCATCGTGACTCGTGTTCGGGAGAGATCTTGCGGTACGTCTGATGATCCATCAAGAAACGCCACATTTCCCGCAGAAGCGTCGGACTCCAATCTCGCCTCGCAATGCCGAGCTGTTCGGCTAAATATGCTACACCGTGTTTTGGCAATATGTTCGGCGAGTCGCCAAATACGTTCTCCATCGCGTCGAGGGCCGTTTGAACTACCGTCGATTGAGCCGTCTCGATGAGTCCGGTTTGATTGGCATCGCACGACACACCATTTTGCAAAGCTATCCGAACGTCAAACTCCAGTTTCCAGCTTACCTTAGGATCGAACTGTTGCGCACCATCGGATGCAGGCTGCTTCGCAATGACTAGATTCATCGCAAGGGTTCCGATTTCGCTTAATTCGGATTCGAGGACGACAGGAACGATCTGGTGCTGCTTTCGGTTTCCCATTTCTAAAACAGTGCGAATAGGCGGCATCGCAGTCATCGATTGGTCGTCGACGGGAACAATTTGCCCAACTTCATGGATAAGATTGGTGCTGCTATGTAGCAATGGAAATTGCACGGGTTGACCGACCATCAAGTGAAAGGGATGCTCATCCATTCGGAAACGGTCCAACGGCATCGCGTTGGCAGGCATTACGCACATCGCTTGCGGCGGCGATTGCTCGATGAGTAAGTAATAGGCACGCGCAAGTCGAGCGTCGATGCGGACTCCTTGCCCTCGACGCACTTGGCCAAAATACGCGGCCCCCTGAGCCACCGCCAGGTCTAAGCGGTTACCTTCTAATAGCCTGGGTTTCCAAGAGCCATGGGCGGGTTGCATTGAATCGGATGAAGTGGCAGCTTGAAACCACTCAGAGATTTGATCGACGATGGCTAGCCGAATTTGTGTTGACTCAAGCACGCCACCGTTGAAGAGAACCCAATCCGGTCTCGCAGCCTGCAAATCGCTCATTTGGTCGCGATCAGACTCGACACGACCTGCCCAGCGATGTTCCCACAAGAACGCAGCTAGATGTTTGTTTGTGTTTGGGTCGGCTGCATAAGGCAATCCAAACTCTTGAAATCCTTCGCCAGCTTTGTTCGGTCGATCCTGTAGGTTAACGCGACCAAAGAAGCCATCCACTAACAAATGCCGTGCCCATTCGAGCTCGATAGAAAGGGTGCGCGCATTTTCAATCAGCTTGGATCCGCTGCTCGGCAGTGACATTTTATAAGTAGCTGGCGGCGATGGCCCAAGCAGCGACTCTTTCGCAGCTCGGCACTGGGCCTTAAGAGCATCCCATTGCCTGGGTCGCAAGCGATCTTGGTCGGGAGACGATGCAAGCAGTTGTTGCTCGAGCGATCGGGCTAAAGCAAGGTCCAAATTGTCTCCTCCCAACATCAAATGCTCGCCGACCGCAACACGATGCAGGCCGAAGGTGGCTTGCAGCGATTCCTCGACGGATTGGCTCAAATCGGTTGCGGCTACCTTGGAAGTCGCTGCCAACGTTGGCTCGGATGTTGCCGACGTTGTACATGAGGGTTTGGTTTCGACAACTCGAATGAGTGTAAAGTCGGTGGTACCACCTCCGATATCGCACACGAGTATGCTCTGCCCCGGACGCATGGTTTGCATCCACGAGTCTTCATTGCGTTGCAGCCACGCGTAGAACGCAGCTTGGGGCTCTTCGATCAGAATGACGTTTGGCAAGCCTGCTTCGGTTGCCGCTTGGATGGTCAGTCGCCTCGCAACTTCGTCGAAAGAAGCGGGCAGAGTCACGATAACATCTTGTTGCGCGAGTGGATCGCCCGGATGAGCACGGTCCCACATGCGGCGGATATGTTCCAGATAGCGGCGACTGGCTTGAACAGGAGAAAGCAATTGCACTGTGTCGTCAGCGTTCCAAGGGAGCAATTCGGACGTTCGGTCTACGAGCGTATGGCAGAGCCAACTTTTTGCCGACGCAATGCATCGGCCAGGCATCTGAACACCTCTTTGGCGAGCAAAGACTCCGACAACGCTCACATGCTGACCATCTGAAAATTGAAATCGCGAGTTGATTTGCGAAGATTCAGAGCCGGTTAGTTCATAATGGAATGAGGGTAGCGTATCACTGAGTTGGCTTGTTTGGAAATCTACCATTTGCTCAATACGGAAGATCTCCAGTAGTGGCTTACTACTCTGAGTATCCATGAAGGCGACCGCGCAATTCGTCGTTCCCAGATCGATACCAACAACGTAACGACAGTCATGGCGTTCAAAGGCAGCATCGAGTTGCGAGAGCGGTTCCTGTGGGGCGGTCACTGTTTTGGAATTCACGACTGAGAAGTGGATATATTGCGAGTTAGCGTCATGGCCGCCGGCAGCATTTCATGAAGAAGGACAGGTCCAATCAGCTCAAAATGGTTTAGGTAGCCACACCACACACGCAGTTGCGGTGCAAACTCATGTAGGAATTGACGGCATACACCGCAGGGGGTAACGCGCTGGGGTGAGACAACAACCATGGAATCCCAAAGGAGGTCGCGTTGAAGGATTGCTTGTGAGGCAGCGACCCGTTCGGCGCAAATGGTTACTGAGTAAGATGCATTTTCAATATTGCATCCGCGATAGATTTCCCCACTTTTGGATAAGAGCGCACATCCGACTGCAAAGTTACTGTATGGATTATAGGCAGACAGCGCCGCGATTTGCGCTGATTGAACCAGTTCGATTAATTTAGCATGATCCAGTATAGTTGCGTCCATGGGTAAGTTCATGTTTCGCTTCTTTCGTACTTTTGCGAAGTTTTAAATGGGATGTATTTTCTTAAGATCCAGTCGGCCATGCTTGGCCATAAGTTCGCGATCGCGGCCAGCCACGCGGCCTTGCTCGGGTACACAAGTTCTTTTTGGCGTCGATGGGCAGCGTCGAGGATTTTCTGACACAGCCTCTTCGGATCGGCCAATTTTAACTTCACACCTCCACCGGCCTCGGTAGCGGATTGGTTCGCAAGCCCGCGTTCGGCTGCGAGTTTTTGATAGCGTGTTCCGCTGTCCTCGCGTGCAATCGGGCCAGGGCAAACAAGGAGGACATGGACACCATCGCCTGCAAGCTCAAGTCTTAACTGACGAGACAAGGCGGTCAACGCCGATTTAGAAATAGAATAGCCACCCATTCCTGGAGCGGAGACTAGGCCAGCCAATGACCCGATGTTGACAATGGTGCCGCGAGCTCGTTTGAGCGATTCGAGCGTCGCGCGAATCATATTCCAAGTGCAGATCAAATTGTCGTTGAACATTGAGGCAAGGTCCGTATCGCTTAACTGCTCCAGTGGTCCACGGTCAGATCGACCGACGGCGTTGATTAGTAAATCGACATTATGCGTTGATAGCCATTCACGCAATCGGAACCAATCATCCCCTTCACTTTTGCGAACCGAGGTGGATATATCTTTCGGACTCAAATCGATGGAATAACCGATTGCGGAAATCGCGCCTTGGTCCATGGCGATCGCCTTTGCTACTTCAAGACGGGCTGTATCGCGACCAACAATGAGCAGATTCGTTTTTTGCTGAGCGGCCGCGATAACGATTTGCAGACCGAGCCCCGACGTGCCGCCGCAGACAACGATCCAACGTCCGGTCCACGGTCCGACTTTTTCCATGCAAAAAATTCCGATGGGTGCGATAAAGTTGTGTTGGTTTCGTTGCGAATTCAGCCTCATCAATCCGCAAGGTTGCGATCTTGCTCGCAAATCTCTATTTCGGTTGATATGGACCGCCCCAGTTTACCATTCTCGGCAATAAATCAAATCGCGGTACTGCCATAGCCAATTTAACCCAAAATCTAGACAATGCTACGAAAGTCTGCGAATGGATCGCGGTCCCCTTATCTTTCCAATACATCGATTTCAAATGTCAAGAAACACGTTAAGCGAAGCTCGAACCAAGATTATTGCAACTGTTGGGCCCGCATGCGAGGACGAAGCGATTCTGGCCGAGCTGATCATTCATGGGGTCGACATATTTCGAATCAATGCCGCCCACGGAACACAAACGGACTTTGCTCGGGTTATGGGAAAAATCCAGCGGGTACGCGAGGTAACCGGGTTTCCCGTCGGAGTCCTGCTCGATCTAGCCGGCCCGAAGATCCGGTTGGGGAAACTTTTCCAAGATCCGCTTGAAGTCGATGTCGGCAGCGAATTGACCTTTATTCGCGGAGACGTCTCTAGTTCGCCAACAGAACTTACTAGCAACTATGCGAAACTGGTGGACGAGCTAAGAATGGGAGATCCTGTTATGCTCGCTGACGGCATGATATCCATGCAGGTGATCGACAAGCAACGTGATCGCGTGCGATGTTTGGTCTCGGTGAGAGGAACCATTCGGTCCAAGCAAGGGATCAATTTGCCTGGCACTTCACTGTCGGTCTCTTCTATGCGACCAGAAGACGTAGCCAATGCATTATGGGCGGCGAAGAACGATGTCGACTTCATCAGTTTGTCTTTTGTTCGTTCAGCACAGGATGTTTCCTCACTTAAGAATCTGCTTGCATCGATGGACGCTCAAGCGTTAGTGATTGCCAAAATCGAAAAAAGGGAAGCCTTAGAGTGCTTGGAGGATATCGTCGATGCGGCGGACGGCGTGATGGTTGCGCGAGGCGACCTAGGTGTTGAAATCGATGTAGCAGACACGCCGGTCGCTCAAAAAAGAATAATCCAAGTATGCCGTGATCGGCTAAAGCCAGTTATTGTTGCAACGCAAATGTTAGAAAGCATGCATCACAATCGGCGACCGACCCGAGCGGAAGCGAGCGACGTTGCCAATGCGATTTTGGATGGAGCGGATGCTTGCATGCTGAGTGGCGAGACGGCGATCGGAGATTTCCCTGTGATTACCGTCGATACGATGAACCGGATTATGCTTAGCACAGAAAAAATGCTCAAGACACAACCGCAAATTGCGAAGACTCGTTTTTTTTCACGTGTGCATCCGATCACTTCTGCCGTGACACATAACGCCGCGAATATTGCAGAGGCCATTGATGCCAAGTTGGTCGTGGTTGCGAGCCGAACGGGTGGCACGGCATGGGTCAAAGCCAAACAACGAAACTACATTCCGACGCTTGGCGTTAGCGACTCCGATCATACGCTTCGTCGCATGTGTCTGTTTTGGGGCATCATGCCGCACAAAGTCAAGAATCTGGACAATCCCGAAGCGCTGTTTAATGAAGTGACTCAATGGGCCGTCGAACGCGGCATGCTCGAGGCGGGCGATCGGGTCGTATACGTAACTGGAACCGGACTGATCAACAACACGCACAATCTGCTTGTCGTGCATGAAGTACCGAAAACGGTGTGACGAAATGACAAGGAACCATTAGCTGATTGTCGCATCTGAGGATTGCACACTATTTGCAGAGTTTGCCTTATCCGCACCGTTACCCCAGCCGCCACAATCGGATGCATCGGACCAGGGATTTGTTAAACTAGCTACAGTTATTCGGATTGGCGCTTTTGCAACCGGCCCCGACCTCATATCCTTGATAATTAGTCCGTTCGTTTGCTAAATCCGACTCATGGAATGCAAGCAAACCTTTCGATTGTTGGGTGGCCTAGGGCCATTTAAGTCATTTTGTTCCTCGTTTCGCATTGATCACTAGTTATGGCTTCCGGACCATCGGACGAGAACGTAGAGAATACCAAACGCCACATCCGGACCTTGGTCAATGAGATTACGGAGCTTTCCAAATCCGAAGCGAAGGCCGCTGAGTATTATCCAGCAGTGCTGCAGCGAATTATTTCGGCGTTGGCTGCGTCGGGCGGTGCGGTTTGGCTAGTAGACGACGAGGGCAGTATGCGACTGGCCCATCAGATCCAGATGGATCCAAGTTTGATGCAGGCCAACAACCAAGAGGCAATGTTGCACGGTCGGCTCTTGACTCGCCTTTTTTCTCAGGGGCGAGCCGAGTTGATTCCACCCATGTCGGGTTCTGGCGAGGAATCAGGGGAAGGGAACCCAACTAGGTTTCTTTTGGTGACGGCACCTTTGGTCTCCAACAAACAGCCGGTCGGTTTGCTTGAAGTCATGCAGCGTCCCGACTCGCCCGCCGAAGCGCAGCGAGGTTATCTGCGATTTCTGGAACACATGACGAAGCTGATTGGGGAGTGGATTCAAGGAAACGCGCTCCAACAAGTATCCAACCGGCAAGAAATGTGGCAGCAGTCGGACCAGTTCGCTCGCTTGGTTCACGATAATTTGGATCTCAAAGATACCGCTTACACCATCGTCAACGAAGGTCGTCGGCTTATTGAGTGTGACCGAGTCAGCGTGGCCATGTTGAAGGGGGGCAAGTTGAAAGTGATTGCCATTTCGGGCCAAGACTCGATCGAGCACCGTTCGAATATCGTTCAGTCGTTAAACTCGTTGGCGACGAAAGTTGTGCGGAGCGGTGAGCCATTGTGGTATGACGGCTCAATGGAAGACTTGCCCCCTCAAATCGAAGAAGCCATCGAGGATTACGTCGATCTGTCGCATGGGCGGACGATTACTGTTTTGCCAATCCGACAGCCGGAACGCAAAATCGAGGGAGACGTTTTGGCGGCGAGGAGTGAAACCAGCGAGACTCGCATGCGGCGCGACATTATCGGTGCCTTGATCGTCGAGCAAATCGAGACTCAGTTGTCGCGGCAGGTGCTGGAGGGACGGGTCGATTTGGTGTACGAGCATACATGTCGAGCGTTATCTAATTCGCTCGCACATAGCCAAATTATGTTCATGCCCGTTTGGCGGTTCCTAGACAAATTGACCTGGATGTTTCGTGGTTCGGCGCTACCGAAAACAACGGTTATTCTCAGTCTGATAGGGGCTGCGTTGATTGCTTTGTTTATTGTTCCGGTCGATTTTGACTTGGAGGGAAACGGCAAATTCAAGCCGAGTGTTGAAAGGCAAGTCTTTGCTCATGTGGATGGTGAAGTTGCTGGCGTCTTTGTAAAACACGGTGATTCTGTCAAAGCCAACGCACCGCTATTGCAATTAAAAAATCCTGACTTAGAGCAGCAGATAAGCAGCGTATCAGGCGATCGCACGACGGCCTTCGCACGCAAGGTTAACGCACTGGAGTCTCAAAACAAAACTGGACTGACCGTAGCTGAACGAAACAAGGTTCAACAAGATATAGCCGAAAGCGAAACAACCGTTAAAGCGAAGGAGGAGCAATTAGCCCTTCTCGAAGAAAAAAGACAAAAACTACTAAGGATTAGCCCAATTGATGGAATGGTGACCACCTGGGATGTGGAAAAAGTCCTGAATGCTAGACCTGTCGTTACCGGGCAATTATTGATGACGATTTCGGACCCCAAAGGGAACTGGGAAATTGAAGTCATGATGCCAGAAAAGCGCATGCGTTTTCTGGACTTGGCCCTGCAAGACGCAAAGGATAAAGGTTATTTGGATGTCGAATTTATACTTATGACGGATCCCAAGGTAACGCATACCGGTAAGTTGTATCCTGAGGGAGTTAGTCAACGGGCTGAGTTGGACGCGGAGGATGGTGCTGTAGTCAAGCTGCGATGCATACCAGACCCAGAAGCGATGAAGCAGATCAAGCGATATCCGGGCGCACGTGTTATCGCAGATATCAAATGCGGTAAACGAAGCGCTGCATTCGTTTGGTTCCACGAAGTAGTCGAATGGGTCAGAGCCAACGTGTGGTTCTAAGATGAT
>JAYVPE010000152.1:0-8423 GCA_043757575.1 Pirellula sp. | reverse complement strand
TTCAGGTTAATTCTCAATCGATTGATTTCACTCCGATTGTTTTTCACAAGGGTAAGTTGAAACCTACGAACTCCGCGTTGCGAGAATTGGACCATGCGGCAAAACTGATAGAGGATGCTCAAGAAGCCGTTGTCAAAAGGCCGCAGTTGAGCGTTATCATTCCTGCTTATAACGAATCTGAAACCATTCGGCGAGTCATTGACTCGGTTCTTGAACTCGATATCAGCAAACAAATAATTGTGGTGGATGACGGCAGCACGGACGGAACTCAAGAGACCATCCGTGCTTTACAAGGGCAGCAAGGAATCGATGTCATTTTTCACCCGCGAAACCAAGGCAAGGGAGCGGCGATTCAGACCGGGATTCAGCTTGCGATTGGAGACATTGTAATCGTTCAGGATGCCGATTTAGAGTACGACCCGCAAGACATTTTGCGAGTGATTCAACCCATACTCAACGGGGAGACCGATGTCGTCTTTGGTTCTCGGTATCTTTCCAATTCTCACCAAGATCAATCTGCCGTGCACCGCTTTGGTAACGCTTGCCTAACAGGCCTGAGCAACTGGATGACGAATCAACGGTTAACGGATATGGAAACCTGCTATAAAGCATTCCGACGTGAGCTTATTCAAAGTATTCCTATCGAGCAGAAGAGATTCGGATTTGAACCGGAAATTACAGCCAAACTAGCACGGAAAAAAATACAAATTCGAGAAGTTCCAATCTCCTACAAAAGCCGCTCCTGGCATGAAGGGAAAAAAATTGGAATTCGGGATTTGATCAGCACATTGTGGTGCATCCTGCGATATCGCTTTCGCGACTAAAACCCACTTGGCAATCAGGTAATAATGTGGGGCAACTACCGCGGCCGCTGCTTAATACCCTAAACTCACAACTTCTATGTCCGACACACCTTCAATACCAACAATACCTGCTGCTCCGACTGCCCCATTGCCACCGCTGGACGAAGTACCGATCGATTCCATTCTGATCGTTTCCTTTGGCGGGCCCGAGGGGATGGACGATGTTATGCCCTTTCTCGAGAATGTTCTTCGTGGAAAAAACGTTCCAAGCGAACGCATGCTTGCGGTTTTCGAACACTACAAGCAGTTTGGCGGCATCAGCCCAATTAACGAACAGTGTCGGCAGTTGATTTCTGCCATCCAACAGGAATGCAATCGCCGAAACTTGGACTTGCCAGTCTATTGGGGCAATCGCAATTGGCATCCGATGTTATCCGATACGTTAAAAACAATGGCAACAGAGGGACGTAAGCGAGCCATTGCATTTTTCACATCCATGTTCAGTTGCTACAGTGGTTGCCGCCAATATCGAGAGAACATTGCAGCGGCACAAACCGAGGTTGGCAGTAATGTTCCTTGGGTCGAAAAGATTCGTAAGGGCTTCAATCACCCTGGCTTCATTGCTGCCCAAAGGGATTGCTTGGAACAGGCACTTGCTAAAGTGCCTGAAGAAGTGAGGGCAGACACGCTGGTGCTTTTCTGTGCGCATAGTATTCCGAAGACCATGGCGGACAATTCGCGGTACGAGGAGCAACTTCGCGAGGCTGCCAAACTTGTTTGCGATGCAGCGAATCATGGTCCATGGGAGCTAGTATTTCAGAGTCGATCAGGCCCACCTCTGCAACCGTGGTTGGAACCAGATGTTTGCGCCCGCATCGAGCAACTACACGCCGAAAATGGCATCAAGCATATCGTTGTGCAGCCGCTCGGCTTTATTTCCGACCACATGGAAGTATTGTTTGACTTGGACCATGAAGCCGCAGATCTTTGCAAGAAAAAAGGAATTCAGTTTGTTCGTGCGTCAACCATCGGCGTTCATCCTCGTTTCATTTCGATGATTGTAGATTTAATCGAAGAGCGGATGTCTTTGGAAACCGAACGTCCTTTTATTGGTGGATACGGCCCAAGCCACGATTATTGTCCAGCCAACTGCTGTCTCTATCCACAAACGGGACGCAGGCCAGTCCATTGAATATCCAACCCTCACGGAACACCCGAAGGCCTCACGGAACACCCGAAGGACAGTGGGCCGCCTCGAAGGCGTTAATGGGACTCTTCGCAACAATCTCGCGATCGAGTATGATATCATTCCATATCCTTCCATTTGTCATTCGTAGATTTTTATCGTCATGTTCTCGATTCAAAGCTTTTTTAGTCGCGACAACAAGTTCTTTGATTTGCTAGAGGCGAGCGCCGCAGAAACGCTTGCTCTAACTCACTTGCTTGTTGAATTACTCAAAAATCGCGAGAAATCGCAGCCTCTCGATGATTTTGCCAAAGCCCGAGGCAATGACAAACTCATTACCGATGAAATTAGCCGCGAGCTAGTAAATACGTTCGTAACTGGACTTGAACGCGAGGACATTGAGATGCTTTCGTATGCTCTCTACAAAACTTGCAAAACGATTGAGAAATTCGCGGAGCGTTTCAATTTGGCTCCACAGAGATTGGAAGGCGTTGATTTTTCAAAACAAACGGTCCTGATTGAGCGGGCAACGGAAACGCTGGCCGAAATGATCAGTCAGCTTCGAAAGATGCCGTCTTTAGAAAAGATGAAGGCTTTGAATGATCGGATGCAAGGAATCGAATCCGAAGCGGATGACGTCATATTGAACTTGTTGGGCGGCGTTTACGGTGGCCAATATGAGCCGATTCAAGCGATGATGGTTCGCGACCTTCATGACTTACTGGAAAAAGTTATCGATCGATGTCGCGATGCGGCAAACGCGGTCACTCACATCGTAATGAAGAATTCTTAGTCAGTAGCAGCTATGACGCTCATTCTCGTTGTGATTTTGGTGGCACTTGTCTTCGAGTACATCAACGGCTTTCATGATACCGCCAATTCGATCGCTACGGTGGTATCGACCAAGGTCCTCAGCCCTCGACAGGCAGTGATGTTAGCAGCGATAACGAATTTGCTCGGGGCCCTTTGGGGGACCGCAGTTGCTAAAACAATTGCATCCGGCTTAGTCGATACGAGCGTAGTCACTCAGGAAGTCATCTTGTGCGCTTTGATCGGCGCAATCTTCTGGAATTTAGTAACTTGGCATTGGGGGTTGCCCAGCAGTTCCAGTCACGCGTTGGTGGGTGGCTTAGTCGGTGCGGCCGTTGGGGCCGCTGATCGTTGGAGCGTCGTGATTTGGTCGGTACCGAACAAGGAACATTGGTATCAAGGTAAGGGGCTACTATGGAAAGTCGTTGTGCCGATGATCGCTTCTCCTTTTGCTGGCTTTGCGCTCGGATTGATCATAATGACAGCTCTTTATTTTGTCCTGCGACGCTGGAAGCCTCGCTGGGTAAATGCGGTCTTTGGCAAACTTCAAATCGTTAGTGCAGCCGGAATGGGCTTTATGCATGGAACCAATGACGCTCAAAAGACAATGGGGATAATTGCGTTGGCATTGGCTTCTGGGACAGACGATGGCCTGCTTCGAAATTTGCCAGATTGGCTTTCGTTCCTTAGACTTGAGACCCACGGAAAAGAACTTGATATTCCTATGTGGATCAAGGTCACCTGTGCGCTCGTGATGGCAGCGGGAACGGCGGCGGGTGGCTGGAGAATCATCAAAACCTTGGGGCACAAGATGGTGAAGTTGCATGCCGTAAATGGTTTCGCTGCAGAAACAACCTCTGCCTCCATTATTGGCCTAGCAACACATTTCGGGATCCCTGTTTCGACAACGCACAACATTTCGGCTGCAATCATGGGAGTTGGTGCCGCTAAAAGCTTCAGTGCTTTGAAATGGACGGTTGTGGAACGAATGGCTTGGGCATGGCTGTTCACTATCCCCGTATCTGGCTTCGTTGCCTTCGCATGTGTTAGAATGCTAAGAATCTTGGGTGTGATTGGATAGCAAAGCGGCCTCAATCTAGTGCTTTATCTCGCTCAATAACGACCCAGTTGGCCACCTTGATTGGTGTACGGAATTTGTCCGCTATTGCTGGTCGACGGGAGCGCATAACCATTGTAATACTGCTGAGCCGGGTAGCCTGAAGGCGAAGCAGGTGCTTGCCCGTAGTAGCCGTAAGTCGATGGATAGCTTCCTTGAGTGGCTTGCTGCCCCGCATTAGGCGGAAATTGCTGATATTGTTGTTGCTGAAGGGGTGATTGATACTGTTGTTGACGCTGTTGCTGTTCGAAGGCTTGTCGTTGATAAAGTTGCTGTTGTTGCTGCTGTTGCTGCTGCTGCCAATCGGAAGTCTGGCTGTAGGCTGGAGGTTGTGTCGACGGGAAAGTAGAGGCCTGATGTGTGTGGTTAGGTCCCTGAGCGGCATGGAATAGGTCAACAGTTGATTGGCCCCAATTTTGGAGAACGGCTTGATTTTCGAGATCGTTAATTTTCTCTCTTGCGACGTTTCCTAACTCAGCCGCCTTGTTCCGATTTAACGAAAATGTGGGAAACCCGTCGACCCACGTGACGTTCAGCAGTCCAAAAAGAATCATGACCGGAAAGCCAACCAGCATGAGCAATGAACCGATCCGAGTATCTGCGATCCGCTGCACGGGGGCGGGCAATGCGAGCGCAACG
The DNA here is from genome assembly GCA_043757575.1 of Pirellula sp. Classification (GTDB taxonomy): domain Bacteria; phylum Planctomycetota; class Planctomycetia; order Pirellulales; family Pirellulaceae; genus JBKCUI01. Next base: position 3,868 of record JAYVPE010000152.1, on the reverse strand, counting down.
AGGCCTGCAGCGCGCTGAAATGGGGTACGTCGGCTTATTCGCCTCCTCGATCGGGCCATGGACTATCCACTCCTTGCGACCCAACAGTCTGACTTTCCTAAAACAATTACCCAACAGCAAAGCAGGTCGCCTAAGGACACTAGCAAATCCGCTTTCTGGAAACCATAGCGAAAATTCATTAATGTCACTATTGATTTCGGCGGTTCAACCTATTTAGCGATGGCGGATCGATCGATTACTGAGGCCCCAGCACCGTCGCGAGTAATGCAAGCAAGTCTGTTTTGGCCACGATTTGTGCATTGGTTTCTGGCACAGGCAGCGACATGCGTGTCGGTGAAATAGGATTCGGTTTAGAAAGTGGTTTCGACTCCTGTGTCCGGAGTGGCCAATAGGCATGCTGCCCGTCAACGATTCGCAGTTTGCCGTTATGCTTTCGGGCCAGTTGCTCGATTCGTCTAGCATCGGTAAACGTGAACGCAAGATACCCATCCTCGATACCAATGTAACGAATCGACCACAACGCCGCATCCATTCGCAACTCCGCAACATCCAACAGTCGCGCTGCAATCTTCGGCATTGGTCCGAAACGATCTGTCAATTCCTGCCGGATCTCCGCGATCGCATGGACATCTTGCAAGCGACTCAATCGGCGATATACGTCGATCTTGTGCCGCATCTCAGGTATGTATTCGCTCGACAAAAACGCTTCGATTGGCAAGTTCATTTCTACGTCTATTTTCATCGTCGGCGGCTGATGAGTCAGTTGACGGACCGCCCCCTCCAATAGTTGACAATACAATTCGTATCCAACTGTTGCAATGTGTCCACTTTGCTGTGTCCCAAGCAAATTCCCTGCTCCGCGGATTTCAAGGTCCCGCATAGCAATGCCGAAACCAGCTCCCAATTGAGAATATTCCTCGATGGCATGCAGTCGTCGAGCCGCATCCGGATTGAGACTTCGATCGCGATCGACGAGCAGATAGCAATGCGCCTGGTGCTTGTAACGACCGACTCGACCTCTCAATTGATGCAGCTCGGAGAGGCCGTAGCGGTTCGCATCGTCGATAAAAATCGTGTTGGCGTTGGGGATATCCAATCCGCTCTCAATGATCGTGGTCGCCAACAATATATCCGCTCGATGATCTATGAAGTCGAGCATAACTTGTTCGAGGACTCCCTCCGCCATCTGACCATGCCCAATGAGAATTCTTGCTTCAGGCGCAATCCGCTGCAATCTTGCGGCAATGGAGTGCATGTCTTCGATACGATTGTGCACGAAGAAAATTTGACCATCTCGATTCAATTCACGTAAAATCGCGTTGCGTATCAACGCATCGTCGAATCGCACTACCCGGGTTTCGACGGCCATTCGCTCTTCCGGTGCCGTTTCCAAATTGGAAATATCGCGAACTCCCAACAACGACATATGCAGCGTTCTGGGAATCGGAGTCGCAGAGAGCGTCAGGATGTCAACCATCGAAGCCGATTTCTTCATTCGCTCCTTTAGTTCGACACCGAACTTCTGTTCTTCGTCAATGACCAACAAACCCAAGTTGAAAAACTGAACATCTGCCGAAGCCAATCTATGCGTTCCGATGACAATGTCCACTTGCCCGCGCGCCAACCGCCGCAAAGTTTCCTTTTGCTCAGCCGCTGTTTCAAAGCGACTTAGTTTGGCGATTTCGAATGGAAATTCGACCATCCGTTTCTTGAACGTTTTGTAATGCTGCTCGGCGAGAACGGTCGTTGGTACCAGCACCCCAACTTGATAGCCACTTTCAACCGCTTTGAAGGCTGCTCGCATCGCCACCTCGGTTTTGCCGAACCCAACATCGCCACAAATCAGACGCTCCATCGGTCGAACACTCATCATATCCGCCTTGGTAGCAGCAATTGCAGTTAACTGGTCCGGCGTTTCCTCATAGGGAAACGAACCATCAAACTGGCTTTGCCAAACCGAATCGGGCTTGAACGCTATACCCGTCAGGTGTTTGCGTTGCGCTTGCAATTCCAGCAGTTCAGCGGCCATGTCGGTAACCGCTTTCTCTGCTGCAATCTTCTGTCGCACCCATGCTTGGCTCCCGATTCGAGCCAATTTGGGCCTAGCTTTGGTCGCTCCCACATAGCGCTGCACCAGATCGATCTTACTACTCGGAACATAAAGCTTGGTCCCCTCATCAAATTCGATGGTTAGGTGCTCGAATTTTTGGCCCTGCTTTTCGATGAGTTCCATTCCTCGATAGATACCGATACCATGCGATAAATGCACGACAAGATCTCCTTCGCGAAGGTCAAGAAAACTATCGATAGCCCTGGAAGCAAGTCTGCGTGAGGATCGGCGCAATGTCGAACGCTTGAGCAACTGATTGACGGTAAGTACAAATGGTCCTTTTGGTTGCAGTTCAAAACCGCTGCTGAGCAATCCCAATTCAAGTTTCACGCGGCCTGCTTTAAAAGCTATGCTGTGCTGCATTAAATCTTTGAGTCGGCTCAACTCTCCTTCGTTGATACACGCGATTAAAGCGGAGCGGTCGTTTCCCAAGGCACCGTCGATGTCTTTCGCAATATTCTCTAGCTCCCCACCGATGCGCTGCACGTCGCCGATCGGGATACGCAACAACTCCCCTAGAAAGCCCTCGCCTGCAAGTTGAGTGATCTGTGCAAAAGCGTACTTTGTTATTTCTGTATACAACTCATTCGGATCGCGAAATCGTTCTGGGAACGGAATTCGTGCTTTGAATGCATTCGCGTTGAAGATAGCAGCAATGGGTTCACACAGAAGAACCATCGTGTCCTTTGGTAAATAGTCTAAGAGCGACGCTTCCTCCTTCGTCGCTTCATTGGCAGCGATCAAATCGACTCGGTCCATTCGATTGAGCGATCGCTGCGTAACCGAATCGAAGCTACGTATAGACTCGACTTGGTCATCAAACCACTCGATGCGCCTGGGTTCGCCGCAGTCCGGGGGGTAAACATCGAGAATTCCGCCTCGAGCCGTAAATTCGCCTGGCAATTGGACGCTTGTGGTGGTTCGATATCCTGTTGATGCGAGCCAGCGTTTTAACTCAGCCAAATCCACACGCTGCCCAACGCTCAAGCTGCGGCGGTCCTGTCTAAGTTGTTGGGGGCTAGGCACTCGATGCATGAGCGCTGGAATGGTCGTCACTATAACGGGGATATCGACCTGGATACCCGAACCGAGGTTACGGTTTGGCTCAAGTTTACCCTGTGATTGGCATGCATCGAGTCTTGAGAGAACCTGCAGTCGCTGGATGACTTCTTGCTGTTGTAACGAGTCGACGTCAATATCATCTGAGGAAGGCGGGAATACATCACAGTTGCGGTCGAGGAAAAAGTCCAGGTCACGGGCCACAGTCTCTGCGTCTTGATGTTGAGCTAAAACGACCAGCATAGGGCGTTGAAATCTTTGCACAGTCCCAGCCGCCATCGGTGCAACTGCCCCAAGCCAAGCCCCTTCCCAGCAAATGCTGCTTCCTCGCGCCCATTTATCGGTTGCTTCGCGAAAGGAAGTTAGTTCCGTGATTCCTTGAAGCAACTCGCGTGCCTGCGTTTCACGCCGAGTCGATGCGTCGGATTTTGCGGTCAACTCTTCATTGTGAATCAGTTCAGCTTCATGAATTTGAGCTTCGCGTTGTCTTTGCTTTTCGGCTGGATCAATTTCGGGCTTCACCTTTGGAATCGGCTTAGCTCTTTTTGTCGAGGTGGTCTTAGCGGTCGAATGCGGCTTCATTAAACTCTATTCGGTTTCGAAGTTTTTAAGTACAAAGGCCCAAGTATCAGCAGCCGTATCGACAAGTTTGCTCACCGGAGTTCCCGCACCGTGGCCCGCGCTGGTCTCGATGCGTAT
>JAYVPE010000151.1:0-8449 GCA_043757575.1 Pirellula sp. | reverse complement strand
ACGGCCGGCCCCCGATCACCACCTTTGCGAATCGCCGTTCGCGTGTCGAGCTGAAGTTCACCCTCCGACACTCCCGCTTCGGCCGAGTGACAACTATAACAGTGTTCAACCAGCACAGGCCGGACTTTCGATTCGAAGAAGGCGATGCCTGCTTGCGAATCCGTCTGATCGGCATTCAGCGATGCTCGGGTAAGCGTCGGAGCGATTGCGAGGAACCAGCAAATCATCACCCGTCCAAAGTTCATAAGCACGTTCCGATCAACGAATCCCAATTACAAAACCCTAGGATCATTTAGCAATTGTACCATCCAAATCAACGTGACAATATTCACCTCTGAGATTATCGGAATACTTGATTCAATATCAAAAAAACCAACAAAGTCCACCAAAACCCTCTAGATGCTGCGGAATCTATTGGTTGTCTTATCGGATTGAAACAATCATACTACCCTGCACCGAAGGAGTACTTGCTAAATGGAAAACACGTCTCTCACTTTATTGGCTCGCCTGCAACAAGCAGACAATACCGAGGCGTGGCAACGACTGTATGAGCTCTACCAACCTCTCCTTCGCGTTTGGCTCAAAAAATATGGCGTACAGTCATCGGACGCAGACGACATGGCACAAGAAGTGTTGTTAACGGTTTCGAAGAATGTGTGCAGCTTTGACCACAACGGAAGAACGGGCGCGTTTCGGAGTTGGCTGCGAACCATTCTCGTGAATCGATTGCGCCGTTTCTGGCGTTCGAGAGACCGACGTCCGCCTACGCTGGGCGGCCCAAGCATCGAAGAGCGTATAGCTCAATTTGAAGATCCTGCCAGCGCGATGAGCCAGTTGTGGAACCGACAGCACGATTTGCACGTGCTGAATCGATTGCTCGAATTGTCTCAACCAAAGTTTTCATCCGAAACTTGGGAAGTCTTCACGCGAGTTGCAATCAACGGAGAACGCGCGGATTTAGTAGCTACTGAAACTGGGATTTCATTAAACGCTGTGTTTATTGCTAAGTCTCGAGTATTAAGCAAGCTACGTGAGGAGGCGGCCGGTCTGGTGGATTCGTCTTAAAAAAACTTTTCCGCCGATTCCTGAAAGAAAACCGGACTTGCGGCACTTTCCTTTTAGCGAGTCATTCGACAACCATTCAATTCAGGGAGTCCAGCAGCATGTCCAATCCGGCAGAACACCCAAGCGTAAAAGAACTAACGGCATTCAGTGTCGGGCTATTGTCTTCCGTTGACGCAGTCTTGGTGGAGAGCCATATCGGAGAGTGCAATCCGTGCTGCGAAACCTTGTTGGGGCTTTCGTCCGACGATACTTTTATCGGGCTGCTACAACAGTCTGACGGTCGTGACGAGATGTTCACGATCGACCACCCAGAAGAGTTGAGATCGCCTGAACAGGATTCAGAAGAATCCATAATTCAAGCATTTGTTGATCATCCTCGCTATGAAATCGTAGGATGGATTGCAACTGGAGGTATGGGAGATGTATTCAAAGCAGAACACCGAAGTATGGGAAGGACTGTCGCGTTAAAAGTCATCAACAAAAGATGGATCTGCGATCTAGAAGTAGTCGAACGATTTCACCGCGAAGTGCGCACCGCCGCTCGCTTGTCCCATCCAAACATTGTCACGGCCTACGATGCAGAGCAAGCGGATAATATTCACTTTTTGGTGATGGAGTTTGTTGATGGCGTGAACCTGGCGACGCTGGTGAAAGGACGCAAATCTCTTGCGGTATCCGTCGCCTGCGAATATTTGCAGCAAACGGCAATCGGTCTTCAATATGCACATGAGCAAGGAGTCGTCCATCGCGACATCAAACCCCACAATCTCATGCTATCGGCTGGAACCGTCAAAATTTTGGACTTTGGACTCGCTTCACTTACGGTAACAACAACCGCGAAACAAGAAAATGTTATGCCCGACAACGCGAGCCTGACTGTCGCCGGTTCGATCATGGGAACACCTGATTTCATGTCTCCGGAACAAGCTTCCCATCCATATCGAGCAGATGTCCGAAGCGATATCTATAGCTTGGGCGCAACGCTGTATTATCTACTAGCGGGCCACCCCCCATTCGCGTCGGGAAGCGTTGTCGAGCGACTCAAGCGACTCGCAGATTCGGAGCCACAATCCATCCTAAGTCTTCGTCCGGATGTGCCACAGGAGCTCTCAAACGTCATCAATCGAATGATGTCGAAAAATCCGGAAAGTCGATTTCAGACAGCGCAAGACGTAGCCATCGCTCTCGAACCGTTCATCGCGAATGCTACTACGAACCCGGACGGCTCAAAACCCCAATCGTCGAGAGGAGGAAAAAGCTGGTGGCCGTTTGATTCCGCGAAGACCATTGCAGGTGCAGCAGCAGCGGCTCTGGGCTTAGTGCTAGCTGGAGTCGTCTTCGTGGAAACAGATAAAGGAACGCTAGTCATCGAATCGGTCGACGACACCGTGAAAATCATCATTTCCCAGGGGCCAGATGAAACCGGTAGCACGTATCTCAAAACAAGAGTTATCGATACGATTACCGGTTCCGAAGTAAAGCAACTGCCATCGGGTGAGTACAAACTCACGCTTGCATCGGTTGGGAATGAATTTGAATTAAATCAAAGTGGGTTCGTGCTTCGACGAGGCACAAAGGTAGTTGCAACGGTTACGCGCAAGCCATCCACGACAATTAAAGCAGAACCAATCGCGCTAAAGAAGATGGCTTTGCCAGCCATCGGTCAACAGCGACTGATTATGGGTGGCAACAGCCTTTCAGACGGTGAGATCAAGGAACTGCAAGCCAAAGCGGATTCGGATCCAAACGATATCGAATCGCGCCTGCCACTGCTGGGATATTACTCGAGAAGGAGCATTCTCAATAAATCTCTACTTGAACCGCACATGAAGATAGCCTGTTGGTTTATTGAGAATTATCCGGATTCTGGTGCTGCTGGCGACGTCGCGGCCCGTGTGATGGGTACCATAAATCCACTTGGTTACGTCAAAGCGAGACAGATGTGGCTGGATGCGGTGAAATCTCATGATCAGAACGTAACCGTTCTCATCAACGCATCCGGTTTCTTCTTGCACGACGATAAGGACCTCTGCGAAGAATTGCTTAAAAAAGCTCAAGCTCTCGAACCCGACAATGCGGACATAGCAAAGAAGTTGGCTCAAGTGTACCAACTGTCAAGTATGTTTGGCGGCTCGCAAAGCAAGCTTCGTGAGCTAAACGTCAAGTCGATGGCGCAGCTCGAACGGGCTCTGGCACAGTCGAACGAGGGTACGGACGTTTCACAGCTATTGATCGATATCGCTAAGACTGCATTCAAGCTAGGCGAAATGGACAAAGCAAAACAACTTGCTGATCGGTTGTTGAAAACGTACATCGATGGAGATTCGGTCCACAATGGCAACGTCATGCTGGGTCGCATTGCGATGCAAGCAGGCGAACTCGAGGATGGAGGCAATTTCCTTCTAGAGTCGGCTAGAACTTCAGGTTCACCAGTTTTGAATTCGTTTGGACCAAGTATGGTGCTTGCCAAAGTGCTACTGGAGAAAGGACAAAAAGATATCGTGCTTCAGTACTTTGACCTTTGCGAAAAATTTTGGATTGCCGGTCCAGCAAATCCAGGTAACAAATTGAAGGAGTGGCGAGAGGTCGTCAAAGCCGGAGGAGTGCCGGATTTTGGTATGAACTTATCGCGGTGAGTACTGGATTCAACAATCTTGTAATCCGTAGGCCGACTTGGATGGACAACGATTTCGATATTTTGGTAAACCTCACTCAAATCGAAATCGGGATGCTTAATAAACGGCCCAATCGCAAAGCTACGTCTAGTGTAGAGTCTACGAAATGGAGTATTTTTTGCCTAATCGCAAATGACAAACGTGAATGAATTGCATTCGTAATGGTTACGCGATTAAACTGGGTTGCTCTCGGTTCACACCGTCCTGCCAAACCAGCCGTCAAAGAGTTACCCTCTTGCAGACCTTCAGTGGAGTTTTTCGATGAGACAGTCCCCTACATCTTGTTTATTGGGGGGGGCTTTACTCGCCTCGTTCCTATTCCCCCTTTCTGTTGATGAATGCGTCTTTGCGCAAGAGCCACAAGCTCCCGTTCAACCGACCTCGGACAAGAATCGGTTAGACAATCGTTTAGAAGTTATCGAAGGCTCGCTCGGAAAGATCGTTCAGGAACTACAATCGATCAAACAGTTGAAAGCTGCCGAGATCAAGCCAGCCGAGTCGGCATCGAAACCGGCTGAAAAAGCGCCAGCTAAACCCCTCGTTTTTCCACCCGCGATGAAAATCGATTCGGAGTTGTTGAAGAACGTGAAATGGCGATCGATTGGTCCTGCGAACATGGCTGGGCGAATCACAGATATCGCGGTTCATGACAAAGACCCTTCGCTCTGGTTCGTCGCAACTGCATCCGGTGGCATCCTCAAGACTGTTAATCAAGGAACCACTGTAACCCATCAGTTCGACAAACAGGAAACCGTTTCAATCGGTGCAATTGCAGTCGACCCTAACGATACCAATGTACTATGGGCTGGAACTGGCGAAGCGAATCCACGCAACTCGGTTTCCTATGGAGATGGGATTTACAAGTCGACCGACTCAGGGATTACATGGAAGAACATGGGACTGAAGAAAACGTATCAGATCGGCCGTATACTCGTTTCTCCCAAGGACTCGAACACGGTTTATGTTGGTGCCGCCGGACGACTCTATGGCCCGAACGAAGATCGCGGCGTCTTCAAGACAACCAACGGTGGCGAAACTTGGGAGAAAGTTTTCTTCGTTGACAACAAGACCGGTGTTATCGACATGATCATGGACCCAACGAACCCAGACAACATTATCGCTGCGTTTTGGGACCGCCAACGAGATGGATTTGATAGTTGGCCTGGTACCGTCGCAAAACCGGAAGGCATAGATGGCTACGACCCTATTCGCAAATGGGGGCCAGGCAGCGGACTTTATAAAACCACCGACGCCGGCAAGAGTTGGCGCAAATTGTCTAAAGGACTTCCCTCAAGCAAAATGGGGCGTATCGGACTGGATTGGCAAACCAAATCATCGCACACAATCTTTGCCATCATCGACTGTGAAGAAATCGGAAAAGGACCCGCACCCTTTCCCGCATTCTTAGGGCTCGTTGGAACGAATCGCGAGGGCAAAGTTCTTGTAACACAAATCATGCCAAAAAGCCCGGCTGAAACATCAGGCGTCAAGGTCAGCGATCAGTTGGTTTCGATTGGCGATGCCACCATCGCTGACTTCGACCAATCGCTTGAAATCCTTCGTGCCAAAAAGGTGGGGGACAAGATCTCGATGAAAGTGAAACGGGGGGAAGAAACCTTAACTCTTGAGTCTGTTTTGTCAGCCCGTCCTGGTGCAGCCCAGGGTCAAGGGGCTGTGGCTGGCGTTTGGTTGGGAGTCACAGCCGAAGACCGAGAAGGCAAAGTCGTCGTAACCCGCGTCACCGCTAATGCTCCGTCCGAGAAAGCGGGACTCAAAGAAGCGGACGTGATCACCATGTACGATGCAAAACCACCTGGTGTCTACGCTGATATGGTTGCCCAAGTCCGTACGCGAGCCGCAGGCGACAAGGTCAAGCTGCAAGTGATGCGTGGTACCGAAACGATCGAATTGACGGTCACATTGGAAAACCGTCCGGGTGGCCTGGTTGCCACAACCACCGGACCAAGCAATGTTTACCTCGGGATCCAGGGCGAGAGCTCTGATCAAGGAGGGGCAATTCTCACGGATATCACCGCAGATGGCCCCGCCCAAAAAGCCGGGTTGGAGCCCAACGATATTGTGAAGTCACTCGGTGGCAAACCTGTCGCAAATTACGATGCATTCGTAGCTACAATCCGCGAGTTCAAAGCGGGTGACAAAGCCAAAATTACCGTCTTGCGCGGCTCTGAAACCAAAGAAATCGAAGTCACGTTCGCAGCTCGCGATGGTGGAACTAATACCCGCCCACATACTTATTCGTACTTTGGCCAAACTCCTAACGTGCAAGACATGCAAGGTGCCAAGGGATATGAATATGGTGGTGTCTATCGTTCCGACGATGGCGGTGAGAATTGGGAACGTGTGAACTCGCTCAATGCACGACCTATGTACTTCAGCGTGGTTCGAGTAGACCCGAACGATGCGAAACGCATTTACGTACTAGGCGTCTCGCAGTTCAAATCAGAAGACGGCGGGATTACATTCGATGGCAACTTTGGCCGAGGGGTGCATGCCGACTGCCATGATCTTTGGATCGATCCTAACGATGGCCGACACATGGTCATCGGCGGTGACGGTGGTTTTTATGTTACCTACGACCGTGGAACTAATTGGGACCATGTCAATACTGCCGCCGTCGGTCAGTTTTATCATGTCGCAATCAGTCCGAAACATCCCTATTGGGTAGTCGGTGGTCTGCAGGATAACGGGTCATGGGGCGGGCCAGCCATCAGCAAGAACGGCGGAACGCTCAACGAAGACTGGCTTTCGATCGGCAGTGGCGATGGATTCGTTTGCCAAGTAGACCAAAAGGATCTCGATCTAATTTATTCGGAAAGTCAGAACGGTTCGATCAGTCGGCGGCACCTCAAAACAGGTGAACGGGCTTCGATTCAACCACAACGATCCACCACTGGCGCATCGTATCGATTCAACTGGAACACTCCGTTCATTCTGTCCCACCAAAACTCGAAGATCTTTTACGCGGTTGGGAATTATGTCTTCCGCTCATTGGATCGTGGAAACAATTTGATCCCGATCTCTCCTGAAATCACTCTCACTAAGCGTGGATCCGGAACGGCGGTTTCCGAATCTCCTCGCAACTCGAATGTGCTCTATGCGGGTACCGACGACGGGGCGTTGTGGGTCACTCGCAACGGCGGCTTTGAATGGAAAAATATCACTGCAAATCTAGGGATCCCTTCTCCGCGATGGGTGGCAACTATCGAAGCATCTCGTTTCGAAGAAGGGCGGGTCTTTGTAGCCTTAGATGGACACCGTTCGGATGACGATGAGCCGTACTTGTTCGAGTCAAACGACTTTGGTGACACGTGGCGATCGATACGCTCCAACATCCCTTGGGGATCAACCCGTTGCTTGCGGGAGGACATCTCCAACGCAAACATGCTCTACGCTGGAACGGAGTTTGCGTTGTGGCTCTCAATGGATCGTGGAGCGCATTGGACTAAATTGAATACGAACTTGCCTACGGTTGCGATCCATGAAATTGCGCAGCATCCCACCAATGGTGAAATTGTTGCCGCGACGCATGGTCGAAGCCTTTGGGCATGCGATGTATCTGGGATACGTCAACTTAATCCCGATAATTTCTCCAATCAAATTGCCCTCTTCAAGCCTGAAGAAGTGATTCGGTGGCGGACCGAACCAAACCGTGGCCAGACCAATCGTCGATTCGCCAGCGAGAACCCAGCCAACGGTGCTCAGCTCTGGTACGTATTGCCGACCAAAGTAGAGCGTGTCTCTTTGCGTATAGAAGATATCGAAGGAACGATTGTGCGCGAGCTGAGAGGCGAAACAGCAGCAGGACTTCATCGCCTCAATTGGGATCTTGGACAGCAAGTTGCTGCAGTTCAACGGGGTGGCGCTCCAGGAGTTGGCGGTCCAACCGCCGGGACGACTGTAGGCGGAGCTCCCGGTGGGCCAGGAGCGGGAAACCGAGGGCCAGGACGCGGGAGGCGAACTACCGAGGGTGAGGGAGCAACAGTTAATCCAACAGCCGGTAGTACAACAAGTACAGAGACAACCAAACCTCCTCAGCTCCAAGATCCTAGCGCAGCAACAATTGCTCCAAGTCCTCCAGCCACGACCGGCGAAGCGCCAGGCGAGCGACGTCGCGGTGGACCGCCTGGCGGTGTTGGATTTGGAGGTCGCGGCGGTGCACGATCGCCCAACGGTACGTATCGAGCAATCCTGGTGGTCGACGGCAAAGAAATGCCTTCCCAAACTATCACGCTTTTGCGCGATCCGATGGCCCCAGTGGATGCGATCAGTGAGGAGGAAGCCGAACAAGCCATCATCGATGAGAAGAGAGCTGCGGATGCAAAGCGCGAGGCCAAGAGCGAGGGTCGGCAACTCTACAATGACAACTGACAAATCCCTACGCCCGATTATTCATTAGCCATTGGGCGCGAGCCCACGGTTGTCCGTTCCGCTGACTTTAAACCGCAGGCGCCTGCCTCGGGAAGCGTGTTAAAGGATTTCTCCTGCGAATTCAGGCCTGCGGCTAGCTAACTCCCTCGGGCTGAAAGTTCCTATTTTTCGCTAGCTTGCGAATCCTCCTGCGCGCCTCATTTTTGGTTCGCCAAAAATAATCTGAAAATGAATGTGGATCGCTGGCCAGTGGCGTCGGTACAACATTGTCGGACGAAAATGACCGACGACAACCGAACAACTCCAAAACCTTGTGAAAC
>JAYVPE010000150.1:0-8456 GCA_043757575.1 Pirellula sp. | reverse complement strand
CCACCGTAGTTATCGAAATCAACTTCTCCGGTGTTGGTATTGCATACCACTGGATAGGTCCAGGCAGTGAGTTTCACGGCCCAGCCAGTTTTTTCGCCGACAAACAACTTCGTTGCGCCGTAAACTGGCGCTGGCAGTTTCAGACGTGAGCAAGCTGACTGAATAGCCAACGGGTCACGAACCTGAGTACGAACGGTCACGATATGTGACATAGAATCCTCCTACAGAAAAACAAAGTGGAAGCGGCTGGCAGAGTGCCCAAAACCGCATGAAGTGCTACTTAGAGACGGTCGCAAATAGCAATGTGTACCTATCCCTCTATATGACGCATTTCGAGGCTGGATTTAGATTGGAAATACAGTTAGCCAGGTAGATTTGTTGATTCTAGATCGCTCCAGGCTGGACAGCACCATCTTTTGATTTAGAATCACAACCGTCCTGACGGACTGGGCGATTTACCCGATCAATGTGCCGCCAGTTACTTTTGAACAGCTACCTTTTAGGGCGGAGCAATAAAATGTCTTTTGTCGAAGATTTATTCAACGATCCCTTTCATGGCGTCGATCAAGCGATCCCCGACACATTTTCGGTTGACCTAAACGGAGACTCGATACCCGACTTCGAATGGTCGTGCACGGGCAATTCACCTATACCGAATGAATTTCGATTTAATCTCGACGGTGACCGCTTCGCAGAAGTGGTCTTAGCGATCGATGTGAACCAGTACGGCGAACTGGTGTTGGTCGGCAAAGGTGACGTCACAGGTGACAACAAGTATGACATTGCCGTAGCAGAGTTAAACGGAGACTGGTGGCCGGATTTGGTCGTAACCAATCCGAATAACAATACTTCATTCCCAAGCGTGACTCCAACCTCCCTAATCGGGATTGAAACAGTGCTCACGGTAGAAACCGGCTTGGACGCGTGGGTTGAAATCGAAGAAACGATGCTAGAGATTCCTCTGGACAAGCCTGGTAACCCGTCCTTCTACATGGCTGTCGAGAGCGAACAGCCTGTAGTGGCAGAGACACCTAAAACCTCGGCTATTGCAGAGCTACAGTCCACACTCAACGTTTGGCATCTTCAAGGATCGGAAGACACTTGTGCGATCTGTAGTCAGGAGTTTGTGCTGGAAGAACTACTCGGTATTGATTTTTCCGAAAATGATCTTGTCGCGCAAGCGATTGAACTCGGCATTTATGCTCCTGGTAATGGAACATTATGGGCGGACGTGGGTAAGCTTCTGGAGCATTTTGGGCTGGATGTTGATAGAAAGACTGGAGCAACACTTCAGGAACTCGCAAACTCACTGGCGAATGGCAGCAAATTGATCGTCGGCATCGACAGCTCAGAGATTTGGGGAAATGATTCTGAAGACCTTTGGGAGCACCTTCTTGGAATTCCCGGAACAGATGCTAATCATGCAGTTCAGGTTGTGGCTATTGATTTTGAGAACAAGCAAGTTGTTCTGAATGACTCCGGACACCCGGATGGACGAGGGGAACTAATCCCACTCGACCGATTCGTCGACGCATGGCAGGATAGTCAGAATTTTGTTTGTATTGCAAATAGGATCGCTTAGTCCATGACCTTTGAAGTCTCCAAGACAAGCACCCTCGAAAAAACGCTGAAGAAATTTCGGTACTCGCCTATCGGAAGTGCGATGATTCCGATGGAGTCGTGTTTCTCTTTGCCTGTGCCCTTTGAGCGAGGCGGTGAATGGCTGTTAACGGTCTTAATCTACAGCATCAAGAAATCGAAAAGCCAGCCCGGCTTTGAAATCCTGGCGCCAAGTGGGTCGGTCACGCTTCGTTCGGCGGATGGAAAACTCGTACGTTACGAAGATTTTAGTGCGTTTCCGCCCTTGGGAAAAAAGACGCCCAAACCAGGAACGTCGATAGGTATTTTCCCACATCCGACAGTAGCACCACTTAAGCCCAGTGACTATCGACTTAGGCGAAGCCAACTCTGTGCTGCTATCGAGGAGTTGATGGAGTCATCTGCTCCACCCCCATTACTTAATCAATTGTGGCCGTTGATGTTTGAGCCATCTCTGGCTCCTTATTACTGGACCATCGCTCCAAAGTTCATCCGCAATTTGATGGAAGTTTCTTCAAGCCCAACTAGCAACACAATTGAATGATCGCGATGGATATTTCGTCCCAGTTGGTTCCGGAATTTTTTGTGCGTTTTCCGACGTTGCAAGCCGCATGCAAGCAATCGGTTCTACATCTTCGAACTGAACGTGTTAGCCTCCAAGGCCAGTCGACTCTCGCATCCGAGTCTGCATCGTGGACTGGTGCAAAAGATAAGCAGACCCAAGGCCTAGTTTTGACCTCCGACAACAGGGTAATTGTCTACGGAGGGCGTCGCAATATGATTGGCTCCTGGGAGTGGATAAGTTACGAAGAAGATCGACTCGATGAAGTTGAGTTTCGATATGTGGTAAATCTAGACGGCCCTCGGATATCTATTGAATGCAAGTTTCTCCGTAAGCCTACATCTTGCGAAGCGCTCATTAACCCTCTTATTGAAACGGAGTTTGCAACTGTCGTAAAGGCGCCGGGCTTTCCGGAAACATTCAAATGGCAAAACACTACGTTCCAGACTTCGCCCGCCGAAGTGCAAATTACCGAATTCCCGTATCAATCTCAGCCAACTGTCAGAGCATTCGTCGGAACGACTAGCGAGTCCAAAATCGTGAGATATTGGAACGCCAGTAAACTGGTCGAACGAGAGTTCCCTAATCGCTCACTTGTCGGTACTGTTTCCAGAAATGGTTCTCGATACCTCGTATGGGTAGATCACGCAAAGGTCTCCTGTGTTTCATTCGATACTCAGGCGGAACGGTTTCTCGGAGGGCCAGCAGAGCCTTTGGCAAATGTTCCAGAGCTTCCAGTCCCGGTTCGGTATCGCGGTCAAGTTTCGGGGCTCCCACTGGCATCCTCCACCGGAATCTGCTTTGGCGACAAGGATTCTGGCCGCATTCATTTGGTGGGTGCGGAACGTGCGACCTACGTGCTTGAAAAACAGCAATCGAGACAAGCTTATTGCTTCGAAAACACTTTAGTAATTGCAGATATCGGCGCTTTGCATTGCCTCGAACTGAATCCGGTTACGGTAACAAACACCCCGCTCGCCGAAAGTCTTGGGGTTCCCGCCAACGAATACCCCGAAACCGAAAGCCAATTTATTGCGCATACCGTTTCCTGCTATAGTCCGACACACACGACCGAAAAGACTGTGACGCTGTTGCAGTTAACCGATAGGCATCTCAAGTCATTGATCGGGCCGATCACTTTTGATGTTATTGTAAAAGATTTGACACACGTAACCGCATGCGAATACTTGTTCGCCCCGCAGAAATCGGATATGCACAAGTTGTTGCTTTGGGACCGTGATACGGAACGCTTCCGTAAAGCCGTTTTACACAATCAACTACTCTGCAGTGTGTCCAGTGATGGGGGGATACGAAATCTATATGCCATTCTGAACCAGCAACAAGTTCGAAAGTCGTCAAGCTTACTCTTCGCTGATTTACTTTTGTTGATTCAAAAAATGCATGAGGTCCAACACCCTGACCGGTTAATCGAGTCCATGACATTACTCGGCGACTCCGCAAATGTTCCTAAGCAGCTTTGTACCGATGTTCTTGCAAAGGTTATTTTGCTCGCCGAGGCGTTGCCGTTGCTCAAACGCAATTTCGAGTTGATTGGCAGCAACTATCCTTATCAATTGAATGCGAGAGATGAGCAATGGCTGTGTGGAATCTATGGTGACCAAATCGCTCGACACGTTTCTAAATTACAAGAAGAATTGAATGTGCGTTCGCTCCGGCAATTCGTTCAAGGCGTTCAGTCGGGAATGTGGAGAGCGTTCGGGGAGATTGAGCGTAGTTTGACACGGATGGAGCCTCTCTATGTTGAACGGGTCAGAAAAACCCGGTCAGTGGCTACTCGGTCAGCTATCGTTGCCCCCGCGGTTGGCATCGTAGCGAGCGTCGGCGGCGCATTCCTATTCCAAAACCCAGTTCTCGTTCTCGGAGCAGTGACCAGCGGTGTCAGCTTGGCAGGCTCGATCACCAATTCTTGGACTGGAGACAAAGCCAACCAGTCGTTGCTGATGGAACAAGGAATGGAATTACTGGAGTGGTGGAACGTTTTTGTGAATTCCTTTAGTGTTCAGGCCTACGAAAGTGATCGGTTCCTATCGAAGTATTTTGACGACAAGGCTAATCGTGATGCGGTACTTTTCAAGTCGATGCCAGAGTCCAAACGGAAAGAGATGTTGACTATTGTCCGGAGCCAATTAGTCAAGCGAATAGAAATCGAGTCGCAAGAAAGATTGGAAAACCTTTGGGACGGCTCAACCCTCCTTCGGCAGGACCTAATGGAACTTCAGGAATCTTTGTCGAAAAACCGAATGCGATTGCGCATCGGAACAATTTAGAGTAGCTACAGAATGCCCGACTTTTCACGTAACTGGACGAGCAACGGCGTTTTCCACTCCACTTATTTCTCCAAACTCCGCCAAGATTCCCAATGATCGATGATTTTTACGCGACACTCTGCGGTGGTACCGATTCCACGGACAGGTCGAAGCCTTAGAATGCTGGGCACGAAGGAGATCGTGCAATGCCAAGGAAGCCAGTTGTAGCTTGATTCCGCCAATAGTGCCTGAACGGTCGAGACCAATTGATCTCTATTGTTTTGCGAGAAAGTCGCGCCGCACTGATAGTCGTGAAACGTGAAGCGGCGTCCAGCGACGCCAGTTGTTGCGCAATATGAGTCGAGGTAAACCTGCCGCTGTTGATCAGGAACGCAAAGTGCAATCACAGTCCAGCGCCAACCAGCTCGCAAGGTATGAATGATCGTTCCACCGCACCAAAGAACTGCGTCATCGTGGTGTGCCGTAATCGCAATTGCATGAGTCAAGGAACTAACTTTCGAAAAGGCGAACGACCAAGCTCACCTGCCGCTATGAATCGCAGCGGAATAGCGGTCGGGTGGAGCACTTTGTTAGCCATTCGAGTTCATCGTTTTATTGCCCGGATCGTTGCGACTCGTTTCTCAAGCTCTTCCGCTGCTTTGTTCCTGCCGGTTTTTCTGTAGAGTCCTGCCAAATTCCCAAGAGTCGTGGCCACAGAGGGATGGTCCGGGCCAAGGGCCTTCTCCTCGATTGCCAGCGATCGCTTGTAGAGCGGCTCGGCCTGCGAGTACTGGCCTTGGGTGTTGTACAGCAACGCAAGGTTGTTGAGACTCGTGGCCACATCGGGATGGTCCGGGCCAAGGGCCTTCTCCAAGATTGCCAACGATCGCTTGTAGAGCGGCTCGGCCTGCGCGTACTGGCCTTGAGTGTTGTACAGCCCCGCAAGGTTGTTGAGACTCGTGGCCACAGAGGGATGGTCCGCGCCGACTGCTTGCTCGGCAACTTGCAACGCCTTTTTCGTTACCACTACGGCACGATCATAGCGACCCTGCTTGTACAGTGACATTCCCTCGTCCCTGAGCGTCTCCCATTCGATGCCTTGAGCATAGACTGGTATGCCTATACAGAAAATAAGCAGAAACGCTACTAACGCCGTCAAGGTTCTTTTCATCGCATCTCTCTGTTGTATGTGGCTAACGACTCGGATCAGCTAGACCGAGCAAGTAACAATGATTCGAAATAGAACGGCAAACCGAGGGCTTAGCTGCATCCGTTTGGTCAAGTAAGCCGCTAGCGCGGCAGTTCAGTGATCGATTGTACAGCATTGGCTTGGCCAATGTTTTGTTGCGTCGCCTCTTTATCTTTGTTTTCTCGGGAGCACTGTGAGGGCCCCGAGCGAATCAAGAACTGCTGCTTAGGCTTCTCGAACATGGGATGAAATTCTGGCTAACTTCTTAAGCCACAAATCCGAGACCGGGCAAGCAACCGCAGTCCAGCCCGCGTACGTCCCTAGAACAACGACGCAGAATCCTTTATATGTTATTCGAGGTGCTTCGGGTCGCAAGCGGTACAGTGTCCTGGAAGCCTGGAACGCGGTAACGAATCAGCTCGTGAGTATCACAACCGACAGTACTGTCTCATCAGATACTATGTGCAAACTGCTCCATAAAATCGCAGCTCTTGGGTTAGTGAGACCGATTACGCTGGTGCTCGACAACGCACGCTATCAGCACTGTGCACTGGTAATGGATTTGGCCGCAACCCTCAACATCAAGTTACAGTTCCTGCCATCGTATTCTCCCAATCTCAACCTAATCGAACGCCTGTGGAAGTTCATCAAACGGGACGTACCCTACGGCAGACACTACGATAACTTCGCAGAGTTCTGCAAAGCCATAGACGGCTGCCTTGAAGCAATTCCAAATAGGCACCACGCTAAGCTCGCAACGCTCATGACTCACAATTCCCAACGCTTCGAACCTGCCTCATTCTTGGCCGCGCGAAGAATAAATGCATCGCATCCAGACCTGTCAGTCACGTTCCTGCAACAAATGGAACTCAACAAGAACGATGAGCCGATCCGCCGGTTTTCGTGGGTTAGTTCTTTGTCGGTGACCCAGGAAAACGCAACCAAGCTTGCCAGCGGCGGTCGTTCCCGATGGAAAATCGAAAACGAGACGTTCAACACGTTGAAGAACCAGGGCTACAACCTAGAACACAGCAATGGCCATGGTCAGCAAAATCTGTCGACGGTGTTCTTGTTATTGATGTTGCTCACGTTCATGGTGGATCAGATTCAGCAAGCGACGTGCCCGTTATTTCAGGCAGCACTGGGTAAGTTTCGAACTCACAAGGCATACTGGAAGCACCTTGAGACACAAAACAAGCGAAAAAACCAATTACCCACACCCCTTGAGCAACAAGCTCAACTATACTCACAAGAAAAAATGCAAGCAAGCAAGCACTCACTCAGGTAGCAATACACCACCCCTCACCGGGAACGGCTCACGCTATATCGATGTTGCAGATTTATTGCGATGAGCCATACAACTGTCACCTGGTATCAAATTGAACTCGCCCGACTGGCATTGGAAGAGACGGATGAAGAAAAATACAAGCGATGCCGAAAACACTCGCATTAATTCGGAAAACTTTGTCGCATGTATGCAGAAACCGACAATCGACTCAGAGCTTTTCTTTCCAACTGAACAATCTGCTTGGGTCGGAAATGATTATAGGCTGAATGAAAACGCGAAGGGTAGCGTTGCGAAGAACAGTGGAGTTCGCTACCAGGACACGACTTCAGCAGACAAAAACTCTCGAAGTCGCGAGCAAGTTCAGTGGGATATGTCGCACGTCGTAAAATCCCTTAGACAGATTCGACAAACACCAGGGTTGGAGTCAATTGTACTCGCCAATCAGTTCTCGAAAACTAAAGACCAGAACAAGATTGCCCGTATTAAGTTTGGGTTAAAAACGGATGCGAAATATATCGATGACCAACTAGCAGCTGAAGAATCACATCGGAATATCATTAAATCGACAAAAAAGTGCGGTTTCGAGGTAGTACACCCCCTCAGCTTCGACTCGAAAGTTGGGATGGTAGGGCTGGAGGCGTGGGCAAAAGAATTGTCGTTGAAACGGAAATGGCAGCTACCTTGGTGGTGGCTACTACTGTTGTTGTTGCCATTATTGTTCTGGTTTCGCGGGTGTGACTCAGACAGGTTCATCGGCATCCCCGTCACGACAAAGAGTCTTCTAATTATTGTTGACCAAAGCGCTAGCATGGAACCACACATGCAGCAGGTACTCGATGAGGCAAAGCAGTTGCTTGCAAACTGGCATGGCACATTTACTTCCAGATTCGTGAACATCATCACGTACGACAACAATGCAACCAGTGCGTTGGGTGAGATCAAAAAAGTCGACCAGGCGACAATTGACGACCTAACAAAGTTCCTGGACTCACTTCGACTCGGTGGTGGGACGAACCTTGAATCCGCGATAACCATTGCAGCCCGTGAGATTGCAAAACATGACCGACCGGTAACAGTGATTGTCCTTACAGACGGTCAAGACGCAAGCATTCCGATTATGAACCAAAAAATCTCGACGATAAAGGACTCTTTTAATAACGTGAACGTAACAGTTCGGACATGTACTCCACGACTGTTCAACGGTGGTGACCCAACACCATCTGGTAACGAGGAGCTAGGATTGAAAGAATTCGCTGAGAAACTCGGTGGTAGTTTTGGCAAGGAGAAGCAGTAGAAATGTCGCACGACCAAGTTGTCAAAGAAATCAACGACATCAGAAACCGATACACGTCTGTCGTCAAACACCTGCAGCAGGATTCGATTCCTAGTTTCAGAACGCTTGTCCAGACAACACCAATTGTTCGAGATGCTTTTGAACGCGTAGTCACTGTTGGGTGCAACCGGTTTAACTGTTGAGTCACAGTGGAATGCTATCGCAAAGGGTTGTAGCAGCATTTCGCTGAACCACAAATCTTGGTAGGTCTCGATTTT
>JAYVPE010000149.1:0-8458 GCA_043757575.1 Pirellula sp. | reverse complement strand
ATACTGACACACTGTTTTGGCGAATCAGGGCTCGCTTAGAAAGCAAACCCGAACAGGGGCAGATTATTGCAATGACAAGCTGTAGCCGAGGCTCAGGCGTCAGCACGCTGCTTGCGAATCTATCTGTTCAGGCAGCGAAGAATCACATGGGACCAGTGCTCCTCGTCGATGCGAATTTTACAGCGCCGAGACAACATCGATTGTTTCGCCATAAAACGACGCTTGGATTGGTTGACGTAATGGTTGGCAGCGTGCCTCCTCATGAAGCTATATTCCCAACCAATGTCGAATCACTAGACATCATGCCATCGGGATTGCCAAGCAAACTAAAGACGGCTCGGGTCATCTCAGAGTATGCTGAAGAGATGTTTCATTGGGCACGTGAACGCTATGCGTTGATCGTGGTCGATTTACCGCAAATCGATGAATTGCGTCATGGATTAATGGTAGCGAGACAAGCTGACATGGTTTTGG
Source organism: Pirellula sp. (assembly GCA_043757575.1). Classification (GTDB taxonomy): domain Bacteria; phylum Planctomycetota; class Planctomycetia; order Pirellulales; family Pirellulaceae; genus JBKCUI01. Next base: position 7,984 of record JAYVPE010000149.1, on the reverse strand, counting down.
TAGCGATTCGATCCAATTCGGTTCGTCGTTCTTATGCAGTACAATGCGTTGAGCGATTAACTGGCGATGGGGTCAAAGTTGCAGGCAGTATCTTGAGCCGTCAGACGCAGTACACCCCAACGTTTCTTCGCGGCTAGTTTAGCAGCTAGTTCAACCGGGCCATTGCTCCAACTTGAGACGGTGTATTTGTAGACGATGGCAGAAGGCATAAAGAGATTGAAAAATGTCGTTCTAGCGATCTCGGACCAGGCCGTCGTGAGTGCAGGAACGTTCTTGTCGACAATGCTGATTTGCCGCAATTGCTCAGACGCTGAATTTGGGGTTTTTGCGCTTGCTTGGACTATCGTGGCATTCCTGAGAACGATTCAAGAGCGCATGATTGCTGCCCCGTTTTTAGCCTTTACATTCCGTCCTGGCTTCGACAGAACGAGCTTTCGGGGCAGTTCGATCGCGCACCAAGCCATTTTTTCCTTTGCCTCAACAACGGCAATCGTTGTGGGTGCATTTGCGATTTGGGTTCTTGGTTTCGGCATGAGCCATTTTTCATTTGGGCTAAGTCTTGCTGTGGCGCTTTGGTTTACCCTTGGCCGCGACCAAATGCGATCGATTTCCTTCACGGATTTTAAGATTCTGCGGCTATTAATTATGGACGTAGTCGTCGTTGCCTCTCAATTGCTAGGGTTGGCCATGCTGATTTGGATGCATGGTTTCACGCTTAGCTCAGCAAATTTAATCCTTGGTTTCGGATGCCTCGTTCCGCTCGCTTTTTGGCTTTGGTTCACCAAGTCACAATACACTATCGAAAAAAATGCAATCGTTTCGGATTGGAGTCACAATTGGGTTTATGCCCGTTGGCTAGTAGGAGCGAGAGTTCTAGGAATCGCACCGATTGTGGTCATTCCGTGGTTGATCGCGATCTTGGAAGGAGAGAAAGGGACAGGCGTGTTCGGGGTCTGTAGTAGTCTGGTCGGAGTTTCACTCATGTTTGTGCAAGGTGTGAACAATTTGTTTCAGCCACGTACGGTGTTAGAACTGCAAAAGAACGGAGTTCAAGGCTTGAAGATGGTCATTACGGAATCGATCGGGGTCATTTTCGCCGGGCTCATTTGTATTTCCACAGTTCTGTTCTTTTTTGGCGGTAATTTGCTTTCTGTTTTTGGTGGGCAGTACGCAGGCTATGGCTTTCTGACTTTTTTGCTCAGCATATCGACGCTGGTTGTAAGCATTTCGACCATGCTTGCGAACGGGCTTGCGGCACTGAAGAAAGCGAAGGACTTTTTCTGGGGCGAAGTATCTTATTGTTTCATGTCGATCGTTATGGCATTGGTTCTAGTGCCAACGCTTGGTTTGCTTGGAGCTGCGTATGCGATGATCGCTGGGGGACTTGCAGCGACCGTCGTTACGGGAGTTACCTTAGCAAAGGGGTTTCGCACCTACGTGTCCGAATCGGACGCACATGGCACAACGGATTTGTCGATGCCGGAGGAGATGGAGATTGCCTAGATGGTTGGTATAAATGAAAAGCCGCAAGAGAATGGAAAAGCTCCGTTTGGAATGGACGGGGCGTTCATCAGTCCGTTCGGATTGTTAACCATGTTGGTAATTGTGGTTTGCTTTTTCTACGTAGATCATACTTGGAGCCAAAGCCAAATAATGAATACGGTTGCAGAGAACTTCACAAGCGGCGACGATAATATTACGGCGGACCGAATCAGGGTCGTGAATGCTTCGTCGACCATAGCACGGTTTGCCTTGGCATTTTGGGGCTGTATTTGTTTTTTGGCTGCCTCTCAAACTCGAGTCAATTTCTCCTCTTTGTTTCTTTGGAGCATGGCGGCTGTCGCCGTTTTCGTGATTGCAAGTGTCCTTTGGAGCGAAAAGCCAACTCAAACGATTTTCAAATTGACCGCTCTTGGCGTAATGACTACCGGCGCATTAGGCGTTGGGACGCGATTTCAGCTTAGGGAAGTTTTGACGATCGTCACATGTGTTTGCGTTACGTTCATTGTTATTGGCGTCCTTGCCGAGATTTCTCAGGGATACTTTCGCCCAGGCAGAAACTACCGTTTCATCGGCACGACTCACCCAAACATAGAAGCAATTTTTGCTTCCCTGGTTTGCCTTATATCTAGGTTGTTCCTTTCCAAGCTTGGATGGGGGAATCTCATTGGAATATCGCTGCTCTCTTTCGGCATGCTCGTTGTTTGGTACACCAAATCAAGAACGACACTTGCAGGCCTTCTCTTTAGCCTGATGGTAACGCAGATGCTGGTGGTCCGCGGTCCGAACCGAGTATTGCTGATCGCTGCATTTATCACCCTGGCGAGTTTGGGGTTGGCAGCATCCACTATGATCAGCCAAAGCAGTTCGGGGGAATTCGGCAAGTTGGCAACGATGTTCCGGGAGGACGATGTCTCGAGCTTGTCTGGACGCATACCACTTTGGGAGGAACTACTTAACTCTGCGAGCAAGAAGCCGTTGTTGGGATACGGTTACCTTGCATTTTGGACTTCTGAAAAGGTCGAGTATTTGAGCGCAACCTTTCGATGGGAAATTCCACATGGGCACAATTTGTATCTAGATGTTTTGTTGGATGGGGGAATCGTCGGTTTGTCCTTGGTTGGACTAACAATTCTCCTGGCATTCATGGAATCAGCAAAGCTGTATTCGACGAAGAATCAGATTGAGTACGCGATTCTCTTTGGGATTTTAGCTTATGCAGGATTTAACGGACTTGCTGAGTCGCTTTTCAAGCTTCCGAACTTTCCGCTCTTTGTTGTATTAGCCTGCTGCTTTTCGATGCTTACGGAGCGAGTTGAATCATCGTGACTCATCCTTCAAGGCCGTACAACGCAATCGATCCACCGATTCGGGTTGCCGTCTATCTCGCCGATCAAAATCCCCATCGTGATCGGAGTCTCGGAATCACCTCGATTACGCGATCGTTACTCGATGAATTGAACAAGCGATCCGAGGTAAAAATCACGCTCGTTTCGTCTAAGAGTTCTTTCGGTTCAGTTGGGCGATCGGAAGCAACGATTCGCATACCTTTTCGAACGGACCATGCGATTGGTCGGATTATCAGCGATACGTTTCACCCGCTACTTGCACGGACGAAGAGTGATCTCTGGTTTTATCCGAAAGGATATCTTTCACTTTTCTCGCGGCCCTCCGTTCCATTGGTTGGGACAATGCACGATGCAATCCTCCAGCACTATGCAGATCATTATCCGGAGACCAGGTCGCCGCGAGCGTTTCGTTACTGGATACGCGTGATGAAGAACAGCCTCGAGCGGTTTGATTCCGTGATGACGGTATCGCAACACGCGAAGATGCAGCTACAGGAATTTTGCAATCGGCATCAGATTAAAACACCTCCGATTAACGTCACGTATGAGAGCAGTTCTTGGGAAACCCACCGCGGTCGCCGCTGGTCGAAACGCGATGAAGTAGTTCACTTGGCCTCACCCGCTCCTCACAAAAAGACAAATCGGTTGCTGACCATGTGGCAGGAACTTCAGCGAGTGGGACGCGAGTTGCCAAAGCTGCGATTGGTTGGCAGTATTGACGACCTCGGCAAGCGAATTGTGACTGAATTGAAACACGTTTCTATCGTGCCGCCGCTGGATCATGAAGGATTCGTTGAGTCCATAGGATCGGCACGAGCTTTGTTGCTTCCATCTGAAATCGAAGGCTTCGGCTTACCGGCTCTGGAATCCTACTATGTTGGTACACCGGTCTGCTTTGTCGCCGGGACTTCCGTTGGCGAAGTAGTAGCGGAAGCAGGCCAGTTTGGTGCCTTTGACTTGGCGGATACAGGATCGCTGTATGGTGCCATTGAGTCTGCACTTGGGCAAAGCCAGAGTCAAATTGAGTCGATCTCAGACTCGTTGTTTGGTCGATTTTCGAATGAGCAGTATGCCAATCGAGTCATCGAAACCTTTGCGAAAGTCTTGGGACACTAGCTCGGTCCGAGGAACAACTCAAACCCGTTTGAGATCATGACTCTTTGAAAACGACGAGTTTGCGATATCTCTTTGATCACGCATGATTGCGAAGTCGATATGGACCGATGATGCAACGATCGTATTGGGCGTCTACGCAACCGGACCGCTCCTGCCACAAATAGTCTTTTGCTCGTTCCGATGCCCCTCGACTCAATCGCAACCATTCTTCGTGGTCCGTGGCGAGTCGTGTGATACCATTGGAAAACCCAGAAATAGCGGAATCCCAACTAATTGAAGAAACGCGAATAGCGCTTTCGCTCGTCATGATGTCTTTCGCACCTTGATGGTCAAGGCCCAAAATGGGGCAGCCTGCTGCGAAGGCTTCCACTAGTCCGGTCCCCGAGGTATCTCGAAGACTTGTGAACGCAAACACATCTGCCCAAGAATAGTATTGCAACGTTTCTTCGTACGTTGGCCAAGGAATCCACTCAATGCATTTCGAAACCCCGAGCTTGGTCGCCAACTTCATCCAATCGAACTTACTGCTCCCATCACCAACAATTCGAACTTGAATCGGTACTGATTTTGGTAGCGCAGCCATTGCATGCAATAAGATCGGAAGCCCTTTCCATTGGCGCAGTCGACCAGCCCACAATATCCGCAATGGCTGGTCAGGATTCCTCGCATTGCGAACCGCTTGTATTGGATGATCGATGCCTGTTTCCAGTTCAACTTCACATTCGATTCCGAAACCGGTCTTGAAATCGGATTGAGCTCCTTTTGTGGCTGCGATAACGGCGGCGGATCGACGTATCGCGCGCCGGATTCTTCCGCCGCGATTCAACTGGACATGGTTTAACACCGATCGAACGTATTCCCTCCATTGGCTCCAACGTTTAATCGACTTCGTAAAAGCCTTGGGGAAATTATGGGTTCCACCTAACGGCCCCCAAAGATGTGGAATATTCATCTTCCAAACGTAGCCTGGCTCTCGAAATCCACAAAGGGTTACCAAATGCGAACCAGCAAAAGGGCGTTTTTGGTGTACGGCCTTTGCTCGTTGAAAGACTCTCCAGTGCCACAGTCGATAACTAAGATAAAAGGTGGAATCCCACCTTTTCAACTGTTTACTAAACCAATAATCGTCTATCGGTATGAATTCCAAGGAATCGCGTGCTACCCACGCTGGTATGCTTTGGTTGAGCTCTGCAAGTGGCACTGTTGGTTCGTATATTATGGTTACATCCATTTGACGCGTAGCTAGGATCGCTCGTTGCCAGCCGTTTCGCTCTTCCATGGAACCATGGGGCGAAAAACAATACGCAATCATCAGCAAACGCGGTCGATCTTGCATCATCGGATGAGCCTTCTGCCGAACATCTCTCGAATGCAATATGAGACTGTAGCTACATATCCTAACACGATGCCCGCAGAGTTTAATGTGATGCCGAATTCAACCATGGAATTCGTAAGGCTAAACGCTAGGCGAACACTTCGAAGCATAAAGATATTGACGAAAGGAATGGTAACAGCCACTAGTATTGTAAATGGTAGGGTAATCGACTTGCATTTCCATCTGGACGAGCTTGGAAAATACAAGGCGAATAGTGCTGGGAAGAGAAGTAGCGAGTCGTAGACTGAATGGTAAACACATAGCAAGATGGTTAGCGCTATAAGTAGACCTCCCGGTGAATCCATCCCTTTCGAGCCATCATGACGGTCCATGCGGTTCAAGACGACTCCACTGATTCCAATCATTCCTATGAAGATCAGAACTTGTTCCGTCGAGCTAAACTCCCGTTGGACGAAGCGACTGATGAACATTTGTAGATCGATTCGCATTTCAGTTGTGTGAAGTCTTGCACTAGATTGCGATTCGAAGTTTTTCATATTCTCAGGAATTATGCTAAGCAATTCGACGATTCCTCCGGCGTGGATCGCCAAAATTAGAACGGCGATAAAGGAACCGGCGGCCGCCACACAAAGGCCGATACCCACAGCTTGAAAGTCTCGTCTACATGCTAGGAGTACAACCAAAGGAATACCGAAGGTTGGCTTCAAAGTCGATAAAGCTAGAGCAAAACCTGATAGCCACCGCGAGGATCGCGAATAATGAATTGCAATAAGCGATGCGATGACCATTTCGCCAACAATTTGGCCTCCTGCTAAAGCCATATGTCCAGGACGCAACATGCAAATTAACGATGCGACAAAAAACACAAGCCATCGCTCTGTCGTTTTGAGACTAAACTTAACGGCTAGGTAGGCGATGACTAATATGCAAAGGGCGCTTACTCCAAAATGGATCGCCATTGCTCCATGAAACGGTACTAAATAATAGGGGGAATGGACAAGTAGAGTCAAAGGCGAATAGAGCGGAAAGAGCTGGCTGGCAGGATAGACCTTTCTATATGCCGCTGTATCGTAAGGGTTTACGCCTTCTATGAAAGCTCGAACAGGATAGTAAACTGTATCCTGGAAGTCCATCATTCCCCAATTGTCATCACCTTGACTATTCGGCATTCGCAAGTGCGAATAGGTTCGCTCTGCGTGAAAAGCGATTACGGACCCGAATAGGAGAATAGACGCAATCAATAATTGCGGACTAGAACGGGCTGAAGGAAAAAACTCCATCATTCTTGCTAGATGATTTGATGAACTGGAGGGAAGCAGGATAGGAATTGACAAATATGTGGTTTAGAACGTTCGTAGCAGCCGAATCCGAAATGGAAGACTGTTACATTCAGTTCGAATAAATTGTACTGGCAGCAGAATTCTGAATTCGAGTCACGACTGAATTATTTGACTGTTCTAGCCCATTAAATTCACAAAAAACCGCGTGAACATCTCTTGCAGTCCGACGCTTTCGAGTAAATGCGTTAGCCGCTCTGCAGGACGACCGCGTGGTAAGTCTTTGAAGCTTGCCGTGATGAGCTCGTTTTTCATCGAATGCTCCCAACCGACAAGCTCGGTGACGTTAACTTGATAGCCATGCGATTCGAGCTGCAAACAACGAAGAACGTTCGTGATCTGACTGCCAAACTCGCGGGTGTGTAACGGATGACGCCATAGTTCCGAGAGGACCGAATTGTTCAGTGCCTTGCGTTTGTTCTTACGTAAAAGGCTAGCCACTTCTGCTTGGCAGCACGGTACGAGCACGATGTGCTTGGCCCGCTTATGCAATGCGAAACGGATTGCGTCATCTGTGGCGGTATCGCATGCATGCAATGCTGTAACAATATCTATCCGATCAGGCAATGCCGCAGAATCAAGTGATTCGATCACCGTCTGATTGAGAAACGACATACCGGTGAACCCAAGTCGCCCAGCCAACTCGCGCGACCGACTTACCAAATCGTCGCGCGATTCAATGCCCCAAATCTGGCCTTGCTGTGCTAACTCCTTAAAAAACAAATCGTAGAGGAGGAATCCTAGGTAGGATTTACCTGAACCGTGATCGACGAGCGTTAAATCTGGGTGTTCAGACTGAGATTCTTGAAGCAAGGGCTCGATGAACTGGAATAGGTGATACACCTGCTTGAGCTTTCGCCGGCTATCCTGGTTCATCTTGCCGTCGCGAGTTAAGATATGTAGTTCCTTGAGCAACTCGATCGATTGGCCAGGCCGGATTTCATAGGTCTTTGTCATGGAGGTTTTCTGTTGCGGTGTACGATAACCGGCTGGGATTTGGCACAAAAAAACCTCGGTACAGGACCGAGGTTTTTATTTATTAATGCATCTCTTAGCTTAAGATGTCTTAGTACATGTCGTAATCGCCACCATGGCCGCCTGCTGGCTTCTTGCCATGATCATGCTTTGGCTTTTCAGCAATCAAAGCATCGCTAGTCAACAACAAAGTTGCTACGGAAGCAGCGTTGCTCAACGCTGTACGTGTTACTTTGGTCGGATCGATCACGCCAGCCTTGACCAAGTCTTCATAGACGTTGGTAAGTGCATTGTAACCGTTGTTGCCTTTGGACTCAGCGACTTTCGAGCAAACGATTCCACCGTCTTGACCTGCATTGGCTGCAATCATC
>JAYVPE010000148.1:0-8470 GCA_043757575.1 Pirellula sp. | reverse complement strand
ATGCCGATCCTTGCATGCTGTCGCAAGCGAATTGGTCCATTGCTTCCACTCTGTCGAAATGGATCCCCGAAACCACTAGCTTAATGAGTTGGACGATCGGAGACCATGGGTTTCGAATGACATTGGATCCACAGGTTCCCGGGTTCATCGAAGCCAACTTGGAGGGCGAACTGAAAACGTGGTTGGAAGGGCAATCACTTAGCGTTTCCAATATCGATGCTTGGGCTATACATCCAGGTGGCCCACGCGTCATCCAAGCGACGGGCAAGGCATTGGGATTACCGACTCAATCGCTCGAGGGTTCCCAGGCGATTCTGGCGAAACACGGAAACATGTCTTCGCCCACGGTTTTGTTTATCTTAGACAGACTCACTCAACAGCAGCCGACGGCAAACAACTGTGTTTTGTTGGCCTTCGGACCAGGCTTATGCATCGAGGCTGTCTTGCTCAAATCGACAACGTCTTCTGTGGCAAGTGGCGACGGACGATTCTCAAATTAGAATGAGTTGGCTCGCATATTTTTATGTTGACGTTATGGCAGGCCTTTGACTTTGGTTTGGATTTTGCAAAGATAACTGTCAGCAGTTACAAAAAGCGTGCTGCCATCTTCGCCAAAACCGCAGTTGCTGGTTCGCTCACCTGTGTTGATGCGCCCAAGGAGCTTTGCCTCTTTGCTAAAGATCCATATGCCACCCGGTCCACTTGCCCATAGGTTTCCTTGTGTGTCCACGGACAGGCCGTCTGGCAAGCCTGGCATCTTGCCAACTTCAGCGGTCGCGTCATAAAACAATGTCCCCTGTCCGATCGTACCATCCGCTGCGACTGCGAAGCTCATCCATATCGCACGCTTTGGATCGCTTTGAGCTACATATAGTGTCTTTTCGTCTGGCGAAAACCCGATGCCATTCGGTCGCTGCAATTCCGTCGTGAGGAGTGTTAATGATCCATCTTTTTTGGCGATGCGATAAACGCCGAAGTGATCCAATTCCCTACGTGGATCGTTTTCCCGCATTGGAAGTCCATACGGTGGATCTGTAAAATAAATGTCACCGTTGCTTTTAAGTACTCCATCATTGGGACTGTTGAGCCGCTTGCCTTGATAGTTGTCGGCCAACGTTCGCTTACCACCTCCAGGAGTCAACACGCTGACGCGTCGATCGCCGTGCTCGCACGATACTAGATTGCCATCGAGATCTTTGAGCAAACCATTGCTGCCAGGCTCCAGTCCGTAATAAGTCACACCGGTATACCCAGATGGATTCATGAATAAATGAATCCCATCCTTGGCAGTCCATTTGAAAGTGGTGTTTCGAGGAATGTCCGAGAATAGCAGATGGCCATTTGCCGCGTCTCCCATCCAAACCGGCCCTTCTGTCCAGGTAAAACCATCGGCCAAAATCTCAAGTTTGGCATCCGTACCAAGCAGACTGTCGAGTTGGCTATCGAACCGTTCGATCTTGCCAAGCGTTCGCTTGGGCGTTTGTGCATGTGAGGTCAAACTAGATCCTGCGACTTGTGCGAGAAGAATTAACGTTGTGAGGATTGCAAAACGAGTATGCATGGAGGGGGGGCCATTTTTATGAGAGGAAAGGGAACAATCAATTTGATTTCGCAGTACGCAATATAACCTGTGCGAGCGGCACGGAATCAAATGTCCTCCGAAAGAGGTAGATCCTCAAGCGATTCCAGACCTATGATTTCGAGAAATCGGTCTGTTGTATAATAGTGCGACTGCTCCTCGGGACTGTTCTGCGAAGAACGCCACTCGATTTTTAGTAGCCCCTTTCGAACGAGTGTACTGAGCATGCTCGCAGCGGGCTGATTCCACTGCCGTTCCAGTTCCTCTCGAGTAGAACCGGGTTGGTAAGCGACCAGAGACAAGCAGTCAATCGCAGACTGAGAAAGCTGCGTTTCCTTGACTTTGCCGTAAAACCGGTCTCGGACCAAGTACAGCTCCGGAACCAACTGCAGACGGTAGCCACCCGAATCACGAACGATTGTCATGGCCCGGCCATGCGCTCGATACAGTCTGTTTAGCGAGTCGACCGCTTCATCGAGTTCGGCAACGGTGATGCCACGAAACAACTCACGCAATTTATCGACCGTAATGGGTCGATTGTCGCTTGTGCCTAAAAATAGCATCGCTTCTAGAATTGTCTCTGGTGTAACTTGCACACCGTCTGATTCTCTTGGGATCGGTGCTTCCAACATGGCTTCCAGCGTAGGCTCGTCGGATAAAACGCTTGGCAATTGGTTCACCGCATCGGAATCAGATTCATTTAGGGAAGCTACATCGCCGGATGCTTGTTCGATCGCCATTGCATACGCCGAGCCAAGTTCCTCCAATGAAAAGCCTTCGCTCTCGACTTCGTCCACTTCCTGGTTCTCGATCGATTCAACTCGCCTTACTCCTTTGCGTCCAAACATAAAAAGCTCCTTGCGGACAAGTCACTGGAATCGATCCTCAGAATGATTTGAGTTCCATTACTAGTGCAAATGAATTAGGGTCGGCTGACTTTGTTAGGAAGGATGACTTCCGGCTTAAGTGATTCTACAGCGATACCGTTTGCGGAAGTCGGCAACTCAATCAACGTTCTCCCCGATGGAAATTGAGCCACGCTTTCATCGAGAGATGATTTCTGGCCAATTACTGCTGTCATCATTTCCGCGATCGCACGGCTTGCGACACTGGCGGGAATTGCATAGGAAGAAACGCGTCCAGCACGTGCGATATTGAGTCCGACCGCATTTCCATTGACATCCACAATTGGACCTCCACATTGATTCGGAACAATCACAGAATCATGTTGAATGATGTTTTGAAAGCCAGTCGAGCGAGCGCTGATATCTCCGTTCACCTCCATTTCCGTTGGATCGAGAAGTGAGTTGTTGAGATCCATCATCTGGGCTGTTATCAAGACTTGCTTTCCGTCGCGAAGGATCCCGACGTCGACCCTTTGGCCCGCCATTAATCCCTTTAGTCTTGCCATGACCTCGGGTTGAGATGCCAGTGTTACGCCATCGATAGCGGTTATCAAATCGCCAGCTTGTACGCCAGCCCGATCCGCCCCACTACCATCAAATACATTCTCAACCAAGGCACCATTTTCGCCATTAAGAGCAAAGCCTAACGAAACGCCAAGAACTGCTTTCTCACTTTTAACATTTCGACTTGAAACACTCATGACTCCGATTGCGGCTGGAAGTTTGCGAATGTCAGTCGTTGCCAGCCATCCTCCGACACGCACAATCACAGAAGTATTCCACTGGATGGTCGGCAGGTCTTTGCGATCAATTTTGATTAGTGCTAAGTCCAAATCGTTCCTTCGAAACCTGACGGTACCCTCTGCTTTGGTAGTGTCCCAGAGACGAATTTCTATAGTGCGGTCTGGGATTTCGCTAGATTTAGTAACGATCCATCCGTCTGCTGAGACGATGGCACCTAACGCGACCTGACGTTTTTTATCTAATACCTGTACCGTCGACTTCCATTTGTCACCTACCGATTCCTGAAATGCCCGCAGGGTCGTGGAGTGATCGCGTTGATAGGCTCGATTGTTATCGCTTTGCGCCTCTCTACCGAATCGAGCAGTGCCTTTCTGTTGGACCAAACGGGATTTCCAACTCGGAGCCAAATCCGACGGACCTACATCGTCGAAACGGTCCGAATCCGGCTCCTCACCCAATTCGGTTTCAACGGTAGTGGTTTGTTCGGAGGATTGGACGGTGACCCAAGCGTCGAAAAGGGGATCGCCAATCGTGGCATAGGCAAGAACGCTTGCGGCGATGCTTCCACGCACAATCCAAGAAAACCAATTCTTCATCGGGAATTGCCTTACGTTGCTTCGATTCGAAATATTCCGCACTTTAGTATAACAATGACTATCCGGACAGTGGAACGAATTATTCCTTGCTACCAACGATTAATCGCAGGGAGATTTTTTTGGTGTCCCGCTGCAACTCGACCGTGACTTGCTCGCCTGGCGTTACTGAATCGACTGCGGCTTTGAGCTGGTCGAAATTTTGAACAGGCTGGTGGTCGAATTTTAGAATGACGTCCCCGGCTCGTATTCCAGCTTTGTCTGCGGGACCACTCTTTTCAACTCGAGCAATTTTACAAACATTTTCACTTTCCTTATCGGCTGAACCATGCACTCCAATCGCTGGCTTGAAACCAGGCAAACTGCCCCAAGCGTCATTTCGCACCAATCGAGACCAACTTTTGTCAAACACGTCGACCGGTACGTGCATATTGTCGTCCACCTCGACGCCGATCCGACTATGAATGCCTATCAGTTTGCCTTCTAAATCAAACAATGGTCCGCCGCTGTCCCCTCCGATCAACGAGCAGTCCGTTACCAGCGTCGAGGGCAAGATTCGAAGCAGCCGACCGATTCGAACCACCGCCGGTCGATCCTTCATCCATCCGCCGGGATGTCCTGTTGCAATGCACCATTGACCTAGTTTTAGATCCGACGAGGCACCGAGCGAAGCATGCGGCCAAGGATCTACGGCGGTATCTCTCGCTGATGTGATTCGCACCAAGCCCGCGTCCATGTCTCGATTGACCCCCATCGTGATCCCCTCAATTTGCGAACCATCATGCATGTTGATGAAAATCTTTTGGTTGGGGCGACCTGCTACGTGAGCGGCGGTAAGAATATATCCTTCGCCCGTGATAATGACTCCGCTGCCTTGTGTATTGCCATGATGTAAATTCACCGTGACCAAGTTCACTTTTTCAGCAACCTTAGTCTGTTGTTTTTCAAGGGAGATCAATTCGACCTGATTGCGTGGTTCATCTCCCTTGAGCATCCGTCCCAGCCCAGGTTCGAGTTCTACGGACGTGATACCAGCGATTTTGACAGATTTACTTAACTTGTCGGGCAACGATGGCCGCAACGAGGTTCGATCGATTCCTTGTCGTTGCGATTGGTTCTCTTTAGCCGGTTGCGGAAAGTCTTGCGAAAATGAAACGGAGGAGAAACAACCAACTAGCCAAGAACCAAAGATCAACACAAGGTGGATGGATTGGGTGGTTTTGCAGCATTTACTGGGCACGACAGACTCCGTATGCTGTTAGTTGCAAGCAAACTAAGGAAAATCCGCACATTGGTTAGGCGGGTTTGATTATTCGCTAACAAACTAGAAAATGAAACCCGTTTGACTCAAGAAACTCGAGAAAGCATCCGAAGGGTGCCATAAATGCTGGGTTTATGTAGTGATTGTGCCGATTTATCTAGAGGTGACGGACATGGCGTCTAGACTGATCGTCGGCTGCGGGTACGTCGGACTGCGGGTTGCAAGCAAATGGTTGGGACAGGGCGATTCGGTTTTTGCGATCACCCGCTCGAAAGCTCGCGCAAGCGAATTGAGCCAACGCGGTATTAGGCCGCTCGTTTGGGATTGGCTCGTGAGTGAACTTACCACCGTCAACGCTTCGTCGCGGATTATTCCTGAACTAGAGGCATCCAAGTTCGCTACCATTTTGATAGCCGTCACGCACTCTGAGCAACAGAATTTGCCTCCTATCGAGACTCACACACGAGGTCTCAATCATTTCGCAAGTCTCTTGAAGAAAACAGGTGGGTGGAATAGTGCACAATCGCAGACGAAGTGGGTCTATCTTTCCACGACAGGCGTTTTCGGGCCTACGCCACCAGGAGACTGGGTGGACGAAGACTCGGACGTTTTGCCGGAAAGAGCAAGTTCGATTGCGGCTTTGGCTGGCGAACATTGGATTGCATCGCATATTTCCAGGGATATGCGAGTGAACTTGCGGTCGGCAGGAATATATGGCCCAGACCGAGTCCCCCGCTGGCAATCGATTCGCGACCAGACTCCGTTGCTGGTCGATCCGGACAGTTATTTGAATCTGATTCACGTCGACGATCTTGCTGCGATAGTGGTGGCTGTTTCGTCGGCTAACATGCAATTTCCCATGTACTGCGTTAGTGATGGCGTGCCAGTCCGCAGGAAAGAGTATTACGAGTATATTTCTAAACTTGGAAATTGGCCGCAGCCCGTTTTCGAGCCTCACTCAGTACCGGTAACTGGGAGATCCAGTTTCCGCAGCGACAGCAACAAGCGAGTTCGGAACAATAGAATCCAGGCTGAACTAGCAGTTCGATTGGAGTATCCGAGTTATCGAGAAGGACTGAAATCGCTATTGGATGAAACAATAAACAAGCCATCCTTTTAAAAGTCCCGCAACCTAAACTACATTGCTACAATTCAACGGTTGGTGGTCCACGGTTCGTAGCCTTAGGTGTTGGCTGCGCCTTAAAATCACGTTCCACTTTTTCTCCTTATATCTCGTCCACAAAAAATTTTAATGCTCCAACGTAAACCTATATTTCCGAATGTGATCGAACTCAACGTTCAGGCTGGTCACTTGATCGGGTGCAATGTCTATTTGATCCACGATTCCGATGAATGGGCTTTGATCGACATCGGATACGAAGACTCGGTGGAAGAAGTGATCGATCTGATTCGTGAGCTCGATTTTCCTCTGTCCAAGTGCAAGACTTTAATTGCCACGCACGCGGATGTGGATCATAGCCAAGGGTTTGCCAAAGCAAAGCAGTTGTTAAAGACCACGGTAACGGCTCATTCCAAAGCGGCAGCATTGCTCGAGGCGGGGGATCGCTTGCAGACCTTTGCCGAAATCCACGCTCAGGGTATTAGTGAAGCGATGCCTCCTGTGACTGTTGAAAATCACGTGAAAGACGGCGATATCATCAGCATCGGAAAACTCAAACTTGAGGTTTGGTCGACGCCGGGACATGCAGATAGCCAACTGGCTTTCCGTTTGAACAACTTATTGCTGAGCGGGGACAATATCTATCGTGACGGGGGTGTCGGAGCGATCGACGCACATCACGGCAGTGATATTCCTTCGTTTATCCGATCTTTGGAGCGGATACGGGATGCTGACATAGAATGGCTTCTACCGAGCCACGGACCTTATTTCAGAAAAGATCCAGCTATGATCGACACGGTTTTATCGCGATTGAATGGGTATTTACATCTGTCGGACTTTGGAACTTGCGCAATCGATTGGCCATTGATAAAACAATGGGAGCAGGAAATTGCTGAGGGGCGCCTGCCGGATTAGTGAATTGTCTTTGATCATATGCTGACATCCAATTTTTCATCCGAAAAAAAAGCGGACGCGAAAACGAGTCCCATGTCGCAAATGCTTCGCTCCAGGCTTCTGATTTTCGTACTACTCTTTGCCGTCACAGGTTTTTTAGGGCTGCCAATTTTGTGGTTGAGCCCGTCGTTTTCAAGGTTAGAAAAGTACGTTTGGTCGGTTGTAAACATCCTCTACACGTCCGCCTTCATCGCTCTCTGTCTTGCAATTTGCTGGTGGGCGTATGCTAGGATTGTAGGGAATGGATAGCCCTCTAAACTACCTATTCATTAAATACTGCCCAGTCTCCTTGAATTACGGGCGATTCAAGGTATTCTCAATAGGTTGTAGAGTAGATTGCGAGGTAACGCAGTCTTATGCCTAGACTTGGAGGATCGTCATGAGAAATACACTAAAAAAATGGCTTTCGGCTTCAACGCTTGTTGCGTTGGTTTTTGCAGGCTCTAGCCCCGTCGAGGCTGGATTTGGTTCCGGTGGCGGCAGCAGCGGATACGTTGCTGGTTACGGTTCGAGCGGCGGCTACTATGCTGGTTCGTCCGGCGGTGGTTCGTCCGGCGGTGGTTTATACGGCGGTGGTTTATACGGCGGTGGTTCATCCGGCGGTGGTTCATACGGCGGTGGTTCATCCGGCGGTGGCTCATCCGGCAGGTATGTTGGGCCTCTTCGACGACTTGGAGCCCATATCGCTGATCATCACCAAACAAAAGTTGCTCGTCGTTCAAACTACGGATCTTCAGGCGGATCTTCGGGCGGAGTTTACATGTCCAGCTACGGCAGTTCCGGAGGTTCGAGCGGAGGCTACACGACTCGCTCTGGCGGTTCGTCTGGAGGGGCCTATTACGGTAGCAGCTACTCCGCTGGCGGTTCCACTGGCAGCTATAATCCAGCATCCAGCGGCGGCAGTACTGGCACCATGCATTATGGCAACCATGAGAACTATTCCTCAGGAGTGCCAATGATGGACAACGGATACACTTCCGGTTCCATCGTATGGCCAGAATACAGTTCGAGTGTACCGAGTGCTTCGTCGATCACACAGACTGCAAACAAGCCTGCGTCGAGCCCATCCATTCAACCCAACGAAGTTCACTTGACCGTTAATTTGCCTGAAACCGCCAAGGTTTTCGTGAATGGCAACCCAACGACCACAACAGGTTCTAAGCGTCACTTCGTCAGTCGTGATCTCAAACCAAATGACGCGTACCGGTTCGAGGTTAAAGTAGTCACGACCAACGAAGATGGCTCCGAAGTGGTTCAAAACAAGACGGTAGTCGTCGAAAGTGGAAACGGCGAAGAACTGAATTTTGAGATGCT
>JAYVPE010000147.1:0-8483 GCA_043757575.1 Pirellula sp. | reverse complement strand
AGCGCTTCGCTTTAGCTTCTTCGCGAGCGGCTTTCAATGCCGCTGTTTCGTTGGCTAGTTTGTTTTCTGGACCAGCTGGGAAATACTGAACATCGTCGTTCAAGTAATATGGGCTGGGCAGGGTTTGGCCTGCTACCTGGACTTGGCATCCAGTGTTGGCAGCTACTCCCAGCGAAACCGCTGCAACGACCATCCAGACACCAAGGGTGGGTTTCTTGCAATTCAACATTTCTGAATTTCCGTTATCCTGGGGCAGTTACCGACCCAATCGGTCGGTTCGATGCTGCGTCGAACTCGATGTAAGCCGACGGTACTGTCGGTTGTATCGGACATTTGTGTTGTAGGCTTGAGTTAAACTTTGCCGGTTTCGCAGGTAGAACCGTTGGCGTCGGATGCAGCTTCGGTCCATAATGGTTTCGCTAGCACAACGCAGCGTGTGAGCAATCGATCTGTCGCGAAAGAGCCGGAAATGCCATTAATGATATCAAATGTCGACACTTCTCGAACAGCTCCACTTGTTCCCAAACCGGAGCTTGGTAAAGTTCACCGGCGGCTAGCGCCTTGCCGCTCACAGCCTGATGCTAATCGGTTGGTTGATTTAATTAGCCGCAACGCGTTAGCGTCGGTTCACTCGCCAAAAACCGCGGCTAACGCCGATCGGCTAATGACTAGTATTGTAAATCACATTAATTCAACAAGCCGTAAAGTGAGTGCCATTGGGATAGCATCCTGCCGCTTTCAGTTTCGTACGGCAAAGCATCTGTTGTTACCCATAGTCTTGTGTTGTTGTTTCATTCTACCTAGCCGAGGACTGGCTCAGCAGAATCCAGTGGGTGCTAAAGGTCCAACCGCCAACATCGTACGTCCGGAGTATTACACAGCCAGCGATTTTTTTGCGGACGGTCAAATATCTCAGGCTGCAATAGTATTGGAAGCAGCTCAATCGCAGTCTCGCATGGTTAACAATCAACGTGGCATCGATAGTGTACCTCCTATGGTAAAGATGGGGGAATGCTTTTGGGAGCAGTGCGACATTGGCATGTCTTTGGAAAAATTCGATGCCGCATTACAAATTTCCCTGATGTCGCAGCGATGGCTTTCGTTGCTCAAACCCTCTATGGGAAACATCCGCGCCGAGACTCGAATCCGCGAGGTACCTTGGGCGGTGAATACGCGAGGGACTCAGATGGGCGCGTACAACGAAGCTTGGCCGATAGCTCTTGGCTCGAGCGATATGTTGCTTGAAACGGCCACAGGACAAGGCGTGGCGGGCAAGGTGGTAGCGATTGACGCGTTGGAGATCCTGCGTTGTCAAGCGATAGCACTCCGACGTCGGTTTCAATTTTTGGGTCCACTGGCAAAACATAATCCTCTCACACGTCCGTTGTTGGATGCGTTTAGTGTCAACGTTATGGGTCAGTCGGAATCGATCCAATCCGCAATGAATGTTTGTCGTGCGTTGGCTGCACTCGGAACCGGAGAGCGTGTCGCGTCTACCCAGTTGTTGATCCGGAATTTGAGCTTGGCCAATGGGATGGATCACCCGTTATCTGCCATCGCACTTTTGACCTTAGCCGATTTGGCGATTGACTCAAATGAAGTATTGGTCGCTGAGGAGCGGGCAATAGAAGCGTCGATCGTCGCCGCCAGATCAGGGCAAATGGATCACCTAGCTGAAGCTGTTGAGTACCTTTCGAAAGCCGGGTTTGCCAACGGCCACGAGGCGGTCGTCGGCAAGATGCTGCAACAAATTGTTCAATGGTCTTTAACCAAGAGCCGAATGGTGACTATTCGAGGTCAAGTGGAATTCGCTCGATTATCCGCTTTGGTTGGAGATGTCGATACGGCCAAGAAGCAAAGCAATAATGCAACCACGATGTTGCTGCCCAAGCAGGTCGTGATGCCACGAGCAGAGTCGGTAGTTCGCTATGCTCAAGCCAGGGTTGCTTTTCTCGAAGGGAACATCCTAGAGGGAATTGAGAAGCTTTTCGAGGGTGTTGCTTACATGCGCAATAATAAAGGCATCGGCTCACCCACGTTATTTCAGTTGGATTTGGCAGTTCAATTAACCATAAACAAAGCCCTCAAGGAACCTGTTGCCGAGGTGGTCCTGGGGCAATTGCTGCGATCGCCGTCTGCTGGCCTTTGGCGGGTTCATCCCCTCGAGCAGTTGGATTGGCTCATGGTTGACAAGACGCAAGCAAGCAACTTGTTGATCGACATTCAGCTTCGAACGCGAAACGATTCGGAGCTCGCTGCGGCGTTGGATGATTCCGTTCGCAATAGATATCGCCGGTTGAATGAGCTGGAATCGCGAGTTTTCGACCTTAAAATTCTCTTTCACGGAGACAACCGGTTTGTCGGCAACACCGCAGAGGCGAGTCAGCTTCGGAAGAAAGTTCCAGTCGTAGACCAAAACGTAGCCAAGATACAACACTTGTTAGCACCGCTTCAAGCCAAACCAAAGTGGGACTTGCGGAAGTGGACAGAGGACGATACTCGCAGGTGGGAAACTGCGATTCGATTGTCCGCTACGCAGGAGTCATTGCTGTGGGCAGCCGCGATCAGTCCGCTGGTTGTTGCCGAGAGTTTCCCTCCGCGCCATGCACAAGAATCTTTAATCAAGTCATTGCGACCCAAGGACGCTGTGGTCATGTTCGCGACACACGGCACTTCGATGCGAGGCCTTCTTTACGTTTCTGGAAAGTGGCGAACATGGGAGGTTGCGGACTTCGCAAGTTTAGAGCGCCAGACCGTGAACTTGTTGAGCGAACTGCTGGAACTGAGGAATCGTGATGGAAATCAAAGTGAGGTCCAGAAGAGCTGGGGGCTCGCGCGAAGGATCGAAATTCGAAATCAATTGTTTCCGAAGGAAGTGTGGGCAAGCTTGATCGCCGCGGAGCGTTGGATTGTGGTTCCAGACGCCAGTTTGTGGTATTTGCCTTTGGAAACGTTGCCGCTATCGGATTTACCGAACGCGTTGCCGTGTCTAACTGAGCACAGCATCACCTATTCGCCGACGCTGGGATTGGTACCGTTTTTATTAGATGCGAAACCGATGACCAAGTCGGTGCACGGAATCGACGTGCACGCAAGCGATTTTCTATCGCTAGATGGTCCAAGAACGAAAGACCTGCACGAGGACTTGGCCGCTAAAAAGCGTTTCATTTTTGATACACCCGGAAAGCAAACGAGCAGCCCGCCGAGTCTTTTCTTTAAGATCTCGTCCGACTCCATCAACACTTACTCTGCGATGGAGTGGGATTCGATTGTGCCGATTTCAACGGATTCAAACCCGAACCAAGCCAATATTCGGTCATGGAATCGATTGCCCTGGGGGTCTCCTTCTTCCATGTTGCTAGCGGGGGTCAATGCCATACCGCCCCCGCCTCGAGCCACAGGGGACGAATGGCTTCGCCTCACTCTACCGTTAATCGCTCAGGGGACACGGCAACTCACTATTTCTCGGTGGCCGGTCGGCGGTGAAAGTACAGCAGCGCTGATGCGTTCCTTCCAAGAGAATCAAGAGGACCTTTCTGTATCCGAATCTTGGCGACGCAGCGTGCTAACGCTTTGGGAGGAGCAATTTGAACAAAGGAAGGAGCCTCTTTTCAAAGGAGCTCCTATGGTGAACTCAGAAATCATGGTCTCAGGTCGCCATCCGCTACTTTGGTCCGGCTACATTAGGATTGGCGACTCAAAATAGAACTTACGTAGCTTGCGCGTCGTGCTGGTAAATGCTATGTTATCGGCATGAAAATGTCCGAAATAACCACTGCAAACGTTGCAGATTCTTCGAAAATGCGCCAGAAAATGGAGGCAGGGTTCGCAAAGGCTTATCAAGCGCAACTCGCATGGAGTCAGTGTAAGATTGCGGAACGGACTGCAATCCTCTCCAAGCTTCGGTCGCTATTAGTTGAGTCGCGAAAAATAATTGCAGAAGCCATTGAATCCCAATCACGGCAAGATTTTCGCGAAACGATTGCATCCGACTTGATGCCGCTCGCTGACGCAGCTAAGTGGCTCAATAAGTGCGCCAAAAGTATTTTGGCATCACGAAATCTCGACGGAGGTGGTTCGCCCATTTGGCTTGGCCGACTACGCTCGACCGTCCATCGCGTGCCGCACGGACTCGTGATGATTATCGGCACCTGGAACTACCCGTTGTTCTTGCCAGGTGTACAAATCCTGCATGCATTGGCCGCAGGAAACGCGGTCGTTTTTAAGCCTGCACCAGGCTGCGACCGTGTGTCCTATTTGCTAATCAGTCTCTTGATCCAGGCTGGAGTTCCGGGTGAACTAATCGTATTGCTCGATAGTTCTATCGAATCGGCACAAATGGCCATTGAGATTGGTGTCGATAAGGTCGTCATGACTGGCAGCAGTCGGTCGGGCCGAATCGTGTTGAATGCTTTGGCTGAGAGTCTCACGCCATCTGTTATGGAATTAAGTGGTTGCGATGCCATGTACGTGCTGCCCGGCGCCGACATGCACCGCGTTTGTGACTTGCTCGTGTTCGGTTTACGACTCAATGGCGGCGCAACTTGCATGGCACCGCGGCGGGTCTTTGTACCGAAGAAATCGTCCGAGGTGTTTCACCGATTGTTACAGCAGCGACTGGATGATCCAAGGCAAAAAAGCTGGACGACCAAGCTTTCGCCGCAGACCTATAAACAGCTTTGGGACGGTGTTGAAGAAGCGATTCATAAGGGAGCTCGTCTTTTTTCAGGCCAGCCTAGGCGTTATGCACCAGCGCCAGCCAATCAACCGCCCGATCCGATTGCTTGCGGTCATCTGGTGCTTACAGATGTCACTGCGGAGATGCAACTGTGTGCGGCAGACATATTTGCACCGCTAGCAATGATCATACCTGTGGAGGACTGGTCGGACGCCCTCCGGGCCGATTCGCGATGCCCCTATGCTCTATCGGCCTCGATCTTTGGACCGATCGAAGACGCATTTCGCATTGTAAAGTTCGTGTCCGCTGGATTTATAACGATCAACGACGTCATTGTCCCATCCGCAGACCCAAGGTTGCCATTTGGCGGTCGAGGCGAAAGTGGCTTTGGCGTAACGCGTGGCAATGAAGGGCTCTTGGAGATGACTTTTCCAAAGGTTGTTTCAACCCGGTTAGGCGCCTGGCTACCGCATGCAAAATTGCCCGAGTCTTCCGATCAGGAATTACTAGACGGCCTGCTACAATTCAGCCATCACAATAGTCTTAAAGCCAGATTACAAGGTCTGCTGCAAACAGTGCGAGCCGCCATGTCCCAACGAAAAAAGTTTGGGAGAAGCGATCAAAATGAGCAGGCATCCAACCAAAAAGCACAATAGTTTCAAAACGAATTGAGAATTATATGATCGAGCGCTCTGGGAGAGTACTGAATATCGGAGTCATTGGCGGAGGCCTGGCTGGTCTCGCTGCCTCTTGTACGCTCGCATCGAGAGGACATAAAGTGACGCTTTTAGAGAAGAATGAATGGGTCGGTGGCAAGGCAGCGGTGCTCCATCAAGATGGTTTCCGATTCGATATGGGACCGACCATTCTGACGTTGCCATCGGTGTTGCATCGAATTTTTCGTGAGGCCAATCGAAATTTAGAAGACTATATGCATATGGTCGCGCTCGATCCCCAGTGGCGTTGTTTTTTTGACGACGGAGGCGTATTGGATCTCGTGCCGGACCTTGCCAAAATGAAGGCAAACTTAGAACGGTTCTCTCCGAACCCCAACGTTGGTCAAGGCTACGAGCGGTTCATGCAAATTTCCAAAAGGCTGCATGACGTATCTGAAAAATTCTTCTTTTGGAGAAGTGTCGGCGGAATCTCGGACACGATGGAGGTAGGTGGCGCGTTCTCAGCGACTGTCCTAAAGGATGTGTTGAGCCTGCGAATGGGACGCTCCGTAGCGGGCTTGGTCAGATCGTGCGTTCCCGACGCAAGAGCGGCCCAAATGATAGATCACTTTACGCAGTACGTTGGATCGTCTCCCGAAGCGTCACCGGCTGTATTGTGTGGCATCGCGCACATGCAAACTAAAGAGGGCGTTTGGTATCCAATCGGCGGTACGCGTTCGGTACCCGAAGCCCTTTCGAAGCTCGCTCGTGAATTGGGCGTTGAGTTCAAGACGCAAGTCGACGTCGCATCGATCGATTCGGATGGCAAGTCCGTACGTGGGGTTACGACAACGACAGGGGAGAAATATTTATTTGACGCAGTCGTATCGAATTGCGATGCGGTCCGGACTCACCGCGAGTTGCTCAAGGGATCAGCGACAGACAAAAAATTCGAGAAGCGCCGCAGTTACGAACCAGCCTGCTCGGGAGTAGTTCTCTATCTAGGATTAAAAGAGCGGTACGAGCACATTCTGCATCACAATTTTGTATTTTCCAAAGATCCGCACGAAGAGTTCGACTACATTTACAAGCAAGGCAAACCAGCTCCCGATCCTACTGCATACGTTTGTGCTCCTGCTTCGACCGAACCTCAAGTCGCACCGCCAGGTGGCGAGGCGCTTTACATCTTGGTCCATACACCTTATTTGCGACCGGATCACGATTGGTCGAAAATGCTGCCAGCCTATCGCGAAGTGATCTTAGATAAATTGGAGAACACTGCTGGCATGAAGGGCATTCGCGACCGAATTGTCTATGAAAATTCGCTCACGCCAGAGGGGATTCATAAACGCTACCGGGTGTTGAACGGAGCTATTTATGGACTCGCCAGCCACGGTCGGTTCCTAGGCGCGTTTAAGCCAGCGAATCGTTCGCGTGACCTCAAAGGACTTTATCTAGCAGGTGGTTCAGCCCATCCAGGCCCAGGCATGCCGATGGTGATGATGAGCGGCTGGATCGCAGGCGATACTCTCGACAACGATATTCAAAGCGGCAAACTCGCAGCGGTTTAACATGTTTTCGATACTAAGATCTAGGAGTTTGTGTAGTGTCCTGCTACGACTCGCCGTCGTCCTCCTTGTTTGTATTGTCGTCCCTGCCATTTGTATCTTTGTTGGAGTTCAGGTTAGTCTTCGCAATGCGGCAAATGCTCTTGAAAAACACATAGCTGCACTGCGTTCCAGCGGAGTTTCCCTCGACGACGCAAGTTTAGACGCTTGGTACAGGCAAAGAACTACCGACGAATATTCAGCTGAGTGGTTAGAGATTCTTGATTACATTAGTTCAGATGAATTCAAGACGACGACAAAAGGGATTCCAATTCTACTGTCAAACGGTAACGATTCTAGGTTCGTGGACTGGCCCTATGAAGTCATTTATCGTGAGTTTCTTCGCGAGTCGCGCAGTTTGCGTGAACGAATCCGAGGGCTCAGTCAAAAGAAACAACGCGTTCGGTTTCCGATCAAGTTTGAATCTTTTGCGACGCAAATTCCGTATACATACTTGGTTCAGGACTCAAGCCAAATCTTTGGGGTTGAATTCGCTGCAGCTTTTCAAGACGAGAATTCGTTAGCGATGCGAGAGGCTATTACTACTCGGATCGAAATGTCTTACGTTTGCCGAGGTGAGCCCATCGTGTTTTCTCACCTGATTTGCGCAAAAATGCGAGTTGCAGCCATACGAGACCTAGGACTCGCACTTAAAGCAAATCGACTAGCATCCGACGATCTTCGATCGATATTGGCGTTATTGCAAAACCTAGACCCAATGATCGATTACTGGCCGGATTTGATGGCAGGCGAAAGGGCCAATGCTATTCAGATATCTAAAAATCCTGACGTCATTTCAGGTTTCACGGAATCGAAGCCGCTATTGATACGATGGCTAGGACGAGGCGCCAGTTCAAGAGATATCGAAAACTATCTCGACAGTGTCGGGCGTTATGAAAGCATCGATACCAGCTCGTTGGATGTGTTCTTAAGTCAAGCAAATCAGATTCATACAAGTATCCAACAAGAGTTTAGTAACACCAATACACTTGCGAGCAGGCACTGGTTGTTTACCGGCGCGACGTTAGGTAATCAATCTGAAGTTGCGCTGGAGTTGGTAACAGCAAAGATGAGTGAGCAAATAGCCATTCTCGGCACAGGGATCAGGTTGTATCAGACTGAATATGGGATGCTCCCTGACCAGTTAGCAGATCTTGGGAAACTGGGTATCAACTTTCGGGAATTGATACCACTTGGCGGCAAACCCTATGGATATCGGCGAGAAGGAAACGAAGCGGTCTTGTGGGGGACGAATCCAAAGCTCGGAGACGCAACATCCGAAAATCCATTCCGAATGGATCCGAATAAGACCCCTCCGAAGCGAAACGAAGTTTTGGACTTTTGCTGGGAGCTGAAATAGAACTTAGTCGCAATGTTTAACCAACGGCAATATCAGTTCAGTTAGATTCTACCACCGATTGTAGTGCTACAGGCATAATATAATTCGCGGCGAGGTCAACACGAACATTACGGCAATGGCTCAAATAGAATTGCCTGGGCTCTTCCCTCGAAAGGCAGAGTGCCAAAAAACGATCCGTCCCG
>JAYVPE010000146.1:0-8530 GCA_043757575.1 Pirellula sp. | reverse complement strand
TTAACCGGTCGATTGCCATCGGCGGATCAAGTGCAATACTTTGTTCAGTCTCAAGACGAAAATGCCTACGAAAATTACGTAGACAGTCTGTTAGCTTCGCCTCAGTTTGGCGAACGAGTCGCCATAAACTGGCTCTTGTTGTCGCGCCCGGCCGACACGCAAGCATTCCAGGTTGAACGCCCTCGCGACAGGTGGCCTTATCGCGACTGGGTTGTTGCCGCAACAAATCAAGACTTGCCCTACGACCAATTTATTACGTGGCAATTGGCAGGCGACATGTTGCCCATCCCCTCCGACGAACAACGACTTGCCACAGCGTTCCTCGGCCTCTATCATCAAACCGAAGCGGAAAACCTGCTAGTCGAAGTGGAGCGAATGGCGCACATCACCGATCGTGTCAACACGCTCGGGACGGCTATCATGGGACTAACGCTACAGTGCTCTCTCAGCCAGGATGACAAACACGATTCACGCACACAAAAAGAGTCGTTTCAGCGTTGTGACGTATTTGACTATATTGATGAAAGTGGGCTCGCGATCTCATCAACGGACTCCGCGCCAGACTCAATCATGCTGTTACTCGACAAAGCACAAAAGCAACAAGTCGAAACACTTGAAAACGCGATTGTATCTATTCGACAAGCTTACGCCGATGAAGTTAAAAAACTAGCTAAGTCCGATACGGTTGAGAACTGGCATGGTTCGCTCGAAACTTGGCCACAACCTGAAGATCGGTGGCTTTTTGCTGATTTTGCGTTCGACAAGCCCTTGACCGAGCAAGCGATGCAATTCGTTAATCGCGTACGCTTATATGAGCCTGGTAGGTGCGAAGGAACCGTAAAATGGCAGAAAGATGGTAAGCATTCTGCCGTTCTGCTGGACGGAGACAATGCACTGATCTTTCCAAGGTCGGGGAAGTTTTCGAGAACCCGAGAATTCACGATTTCCCTCGGCTTAAAAGTGTCAAAATTCTTTAACCGGGCAGTCGTCCTTCATCAATCGCAATCGTGGGCGGATGCTGGTATGCGAGGGTATCAACTGCTGATCGAGGATGGGCACTTTCATTTTGATCTTGTTCACTCCTGGCCCTCGAGTGCGATTCGCATTCGATGCGCTGACCCTGTCCCATTGAATCAGTGGTTGCAGATCGCGTTGGTCTATGGCGGCACTAATCGCGCCGAGGATACACATATCTATATCGACGGCAAACGAGCGACTGTAGAAATCATTCGAAATTCTCTACGCAAAGATTTTTTCGAGTTGGGGGTCAACGTTCCATTGAGCATCGGGGCTCGCAATCGAGACCAAGGGCTTGCAGGAGGACTTGTGGATGAGTTGCAAATATACGACTCAGCGTTGACCGCGATTGAGATTGCCGGACTTGCAACGGATGAGCCGTGGGTAACATGGGGCGAACTCACAGCCGCACAGCAGGCGCTCTGGCGAGAGCACTTTGCCCAACGGGTGGATCCTCAATGCAAATACCACATCGAGAGCTTTCAACATTACTTCGAGTCGTTAAGCGAAATTGTGGAAAATGCTCGTGAGATGAGGGTCGTGAATCAAGCGCTGCTGAACGAGGGCGAGACCATGCCAAAAAATCGGTTGGAGCTAGCGCAGTGGTTGATGAACGAAAATCATCCGTTGACTGCGCGGGTCGCCGTGAATCAAATATGGCAACAAATGTTTGGAAGTGGTTTAGTTCTCACTGCCGAGGATTTTGGAGTTTTAGGTCAGGCGCCAACCCATCCCGAGTTGCTGGATTATCTTGCGAGAGAATTAATTCGAGCTGAATGGAGTCGCAAAACGATCTTTCGTTTGATTGCGACCTCACAAGCGTTCATAATCGCGAATGGTTTTCAGTAATACGACAATCTCGATAAATCACGACGATGGCTCAACGACGGA
The DNA here is from genome assembly GCA_043757575.1 of Pirellula sp. GTDB lineage: Bacteria > Planctomycetota > Planctomycetia > Pirellulales > Pirellulaceae > JBKCUI01. The sequence continues at coordinate 6,622 of JAYVPE010000146.1, read as the reverse complement.
TACATGTTTTTTCCGAACCCCATGTCTCGACGGCGATATGGCTAATGCAATTGCGATGGGTCGCAGTCGCTGGCCAATTGGTCGTCATTGGTTACGTTTGGTTTGTCCTATTTGTCCCTCTACCCATCATTGAATTGCTATTGCTGGTAACTGGAACGGCAGTCAGTAACACAATTCTTTGGCTATGGGCACGAAGATTGAGGCAAACGACCGATTCCATAGCTGTAGTCGGACCAATTGAGTCGACGCAATTGAACGGATTCACTGACGAGACGATCGGTAGTCGTGCGCTAGGAATGTTGATTGGAATTGACGTTTTGACATTGACTGCGTTACTCTATTTTTCAGGTGGGGCTGCAAATCCCTTTGTCTTTTTCTTTTTTGCAAACATAGCCATCGCTGGTGTAATATTGCCCCAAGCGTGGGCCTGGTGTATTTCATTCGCATCGATTTTGGGTGGGCTCTTTTTGTTGAACAGGGCCTATCCATTAGAGGTATTCGATCGTTCACCGTTGGCATATGACGCAGTCTGGGGAGTGACAAAGTACGCATACTCCATTGCTTTCTCAACCTGTTGCTGTGTGATTACGTATTTCGTATCCATTTTGGCAATGGAGCTTCGGCAACGTGAAGTGCAATTGGCCATCGTTGAAAAAGAGCGAGAAAGATCGGAACGATTGGAAGCTCTGGCAACGCTAGCAGCGGGCGCGGGACATGAATTGGCTTCTCCTCTGTCGACGATCGCCGTCGTCGTGAAAGAGCTATCGCGTAACCTCGAAAAAACAGAGTCTACACCCTCCATCCGTCGCGATGTCGAATTGATTCGCGAGGAGCTCAACCGATGCAAGGAGATCCTACATCGAATGAAAAGTGGCGCGGGTGAAGCTGCGGCGGAAAATTTACGTCCAGTTTCGCTTAGCGATATTTTGCATGAGACAGTGCAAGCGATGCGAGAGCCGCAGCGAGTCAACATTCAGATGCCCATTGGAATCGGCGACTCGCAGGGCATTCTGCCAAAGCAAGCACTGTCGCAAGCGTTGCGAAACTTGTTGCAAAACGGTCTTGATGCATCCACTTCGCAACAGACCATTGATCTGCATTTAACCGTCGACAAACCATCAGGCCCGAAAAAATCGTTGGAAATTTGGCGCCTGACAATCACAGACCAGGGTTGCGGAATGACAGACGAAGTTCGGCGCCGTGTTGGAGAACCATTCTTCACAACTAAAGAAGTGGGGCAGGGGATGGGACTTGGAGTTTTCTTGACTCGGAATGTGATTCGCGGATTAGGAGGCGATATAGTCTTCGAACAACCGCCCGAGGGCGGAACAATTTGCCGAGTGACGCTGCCGGTTTGATGAATTCAAATTCGGTAGCCTGGATTATTCACAACCCGACGCGTAACGGTTTGTTGATTTAATTAGCCGCAACGCGTTAGCGTCGGTTGACTCGCCAACAACCGGGGCTAACGCCAATCGGCTAATTACTATTTTTGTAAATCAAATTAAATCAACAAGTCCTTACGCATCGGGTTACGAAGAGCAGTCTGCATTTGAACTGTTTTTCACAATGTCCATCGCAGCGGTACTTTTCAACGAAAACTCGATAGACCATGAATAATCCGGGCTAGCAAGTAAACGAGTTGGAATGATGATGGGTAAACTCGAAAAAATGCAACTGCCTTCAAAGCAAAACTTAATTATTGGCTTACCGCGACAACTCGATGTGCGATTCGGAAAGCTCCATCCAACGATTGACCACCCAGTGTTTCTTCACAATCGAACCATCTGCGGCGATTTCAATTCGAATGGCGTGGTCGCGAGCCGTTACAAATACTTCGCGATCTTCGGCCGCAAACGCTTCTAAAACTCGAGGCGAGACCGCTCGTGTCGAACCGCTTATGACAACTGTGTCTGGACTACACCATTTCAAAAGTACGTCCGATTTCGAATTGAGGGAACCATGGTGGGGAGCCATCAACACATCTACCTTGGTTGCCATTTGCGAAACCAACATCTGCATCCCTGGCGGTTCTAGATCTCCAGGCAGCAAGATTCGTCGGCCCGCAAATTCAATGAGAATGCACAAACTGTTTGCATTGTCCGTTCCTGCCACCCCTTTTTCAGGAGGGTGCAATGCCAGCATGCTCCAACCCTTGCCTTGCTGAAAACTTCCTTTTTTCCACGTTATGTGTTCCACGCCACGACTTTCGGTGGCAGCAAGTATTTGTTTTAAAAGTGGACTTGAATGCGAATAGACTTGACTGGTCGAAAGCAATTGTTCGACTGCGAACCTTTTGGTTAGTCCCTCGATGCCGTTGTAATGGTCCGAGTCGGCATGGGAAAGGATCAGTCCTTTTATCTTCGATTGCTGCATGGCCCAGAGCGCGTCGACAATGACTTGATAGCTGCGTTGGTGGTCACCCAGTCTACCGGCGTCGTAAAGCCACGACTCGTGGTCGGGCGTCTCAATGAGGATGCTAGTGCCGTGGCCGACATCGATGAACGTCAAAATTAGACTCCCACGGTCTTCGATTGTTACTCGATGCCACCACTCTATGGCTGGCTGAATGGTTAGTCCAAAGGCGAACCACATGCCGAGCACCAGACCAAGCCGACGACGACTGGCTGCTTTTTTTACGCCCATCCAAACCGCAGTGAGGATTCCCAGCGTGTAAAAACCGTAGAGCCACCAAGCAGGAGGCGATCGCATCCAAAAGTGCCCGAGCGGTATCTGCTCACCCCAACCAACAAACAGTTGAACCAACCATAGCGAGGCCCCACAGATCACTCCCAACGGCCAACCGAAGAGTGGAAACCAGCCGAACGCAATCAGTCCAAGCCCCGACATCAATGCGAGGAGCATAGGCAACCACAAGATTAGATTGAGCGCGATGGCGATCGGGCTGATGACGTGAAAGGCGGACCACACCAAAGGCGCCGTGATGAACCAGACCCAGAAACTGGTTCGTAGCATCTCTAGAGACCAAATCCAAATTCGTCGCAGGCTTCGTGACGAACGACTTGCTTTCGATTCGATCAATCGTTCGAGTGGAGGCACTCGCTGAGACATCGATTGGGTCGATAGAATCAAGACTGCGACAGCCATGAAAGAGAGCTGAGTCCCTGTTTCAAAAACAACCGTCGTCCTGTAGAGAATCAGCAAGACACCTGCAAAAGCCAGGAAATTCAAACTAAAGAAATTCCAGCCCATCAAACGAGCGAAACAGAGTCCCGATAACATGATAGTCGCGCGAGCGACTGGCGGATTTGCACCGCAAAGCAATCCGTAGGCGATGACAAAGAGGCAAATACTCACTAGCATCGGCTTGCGAGGTAACTGGAGTAACATGCCAATCAGCAGTAGCGACAACGCCACCATTTCAATGTGCATACCTGAAATGGAGAGCATATGAATAGTTCCTGTAGCAAGGAGTTCCTCTTGCAACCGCCATTCTGCTTGTTCGCGTTGCCCTAGAACCAATGCCGCCGTCAGCTCCGCTTGGTCTAAAATGACATACTGTTCGATCGATCGAAGAGCTACAGCGGAAACCATGGCCAAATAGCGATCCAATCGGACAAGCATTGGCTGGTCCAGTTTCTTGAATTGAGCTGCTGACTCCGCTCGAGCTTGAGCTGCGTAACCTAGGTCCGCAAAACGGCGTGATTGATCGAATTGGCCAGGATTCGAGGGCTTGCTTGGCAGTCGCCATTGACCGTAGAGTTCAATTCGGTCACCTGGAAAAAGGCCCTCGACTTTGCCGTCAATACTGAGGGGCATTACCAGCGACTTAGGTTGCCAAACCCCATCGGAACGAATCTCGACAACTTGGATCGTCATTATGGTCTGCCAACCAACTGCGTTCGGATCGGCTGACTTTCCTGGCAGGTTCGATTTTCGATACCTTAATCCTGAATCGACAATCGCACGGCAAGCGATGGGGTTCCAGGAAACAGACGCCAGCCGATCGTTTCTGGAAAACTCCTTCATGAATTTGTCCCAAATGTCTAATCGCATTTTGGCTTCTCGCTGCGACATCGAGTGGTAAAAACTGAAGAAAAGTGCAATCGCAAGCCCGATGCAGAGCTGAAGACAAATCATCCGAGATTGAGGGCGGGCCCTAGTTTGCAATAATGCAACGATGGCTGAAAGGACCAAGCCGACGAACAAAAAATTGCACCAAGTAATCCCCAACAACTCCTGGGCACCGATGGCGGCCAAGGAAACGCCCAGCACCGTCACCATGGGATATCTTGCCCAAAGCCGGTAGCCGCGATTTCGCAACCATCTCAATATCAGCGTCAGACTGTGGCGTTTGGTAAACATGTCGCGACCGGGAAACATCCGGAACGTGGCTTTCCTGCATCATAGGAACGAGGAACGTTGAGGCTCGGTTTTCGGAGCCCAAGGAATTACAAGGGTGAAACGCTGCATCGTACGCATTCATAATCAATCGGCACGCTGAATGCAATCTATTTATTTCATCAGTCGGAACTTGATGCTAAACCGCAGCATCCTAACCCAGCTACCTCTAACGAGATGTACACCCAGCCATGACCAAAAAATTCAATTCTCGATCCAACAAACAACTCGGTCGCAAATCAGGAGCCGCTTATAACAACGAAGATCGCGACAGCTTGGGTGCCGATCTCGATGGTTTTGGCTTCGAGGAAGAAGAAGAGGAAGACTCCGACGAAGTTCACTCGGCTGACGAAGAAAGCCTCCTCGGAGACGAATCCGGTGACGATTTCCTGCCTGGCGAAGACGGAACTGAGTCTGTGGATGCGACGGAGGATCCTGTTCGAATGTATCTGATGCAAATGGGAGAGATTCCCTTGCTGACGCGTCAGGAAGAAGTCAGTGCTGCAAAACGGATCGAATTGACCCGTACTGACTATCGCAATTGGATGCTTGCCAGCGACTTTATGCTCCAAGGTGCAACCAAACTTCTCGAGCAAGTTCGCGACAGCAAACTGCGTTTGGATCGAACCATCGAAGTTAGTGTTACCAACGCATCCGAAAAGATTGCGATCATGCGACGCATCGGTCCCAACATCAAAACACTCCGACACTTACTGTTAAGAAATCATGGCGACTATTTTTCGGCGATCAACAAGAGCTTGCCGTTGAACGAACGAAGACAAGCATGGAAGCGATTAGTTTGCCGACGCAATAAAGCGGTTCGACTAATCGAAGAAATGAACCTGAGAACCAACCGTTTGGAGCCTATCTTTCAAAAATTGAATACGATCCAAGGCCAGATGGTGGTATTGCGAGATCGAATCGAAGCCGCTCAATCTACTGGTTTCTCTGACGGAATGTCGATTGCCAAACTTCGCGCAGAACTGTTCTACTTGATGAGAATCACTTTTGAAACTCCGAGGACTTTGGCTAGACGATGCCAGCGAGTCCAGATACACCGCGTTCAATACGATGCGGCCAAACGGGACTTGTCCGCAGGCAACTTGCGACTCGTGGTTTCAATAGCCAAAAAATATCGTAACCGCGGACTGAGCTTCCTTGACTTGATCCAGGAGGGAAACACCGGTTTGATGCGAGCGGTTGACAAGTTCGAGTACGAGCGTGGATTCAAGTTCTCGACTTATGCAACATGGTGGATTCGCCAAGCAATCACAAGAGCCATCGCTGACCAAAGCCGAACCATTCGGGTTCCAGTACACATGATTGATACGATGAGCAAAGTTCGACAAGTAACACGGGATTTGACTCAAGAATTAGGCCGCGAACCTTCGGTCGAAGAAACTGCCGAGCGTGCAGGCCTTTCGCTTGATGATGCACGTGTTGTGTTGAAAATGGCACGCCAACCGCTTTCGCTCGATCAACCGGTCGGCGATCATGAAGATAGTTTCTTTGGCGAATTCCTAGAAGACTATCGTGACGATGATCCGTTGTACGAAACCAACCAAGCAACCCTCAAACAGCAAATTCACGAGGCTATGCAAACCTTGAACTATCGCGAACGCGAGATCCTCAAGTTGCGATATGGCTTGGCTGACGGATACGCATACACATTAGAAGAAGTGGGTAAGATTTTTCAAGTGACCCGTGAACGCGTTCGCCAAATCGAAAGCAAAGCGGTCAAGAAATTGCAGCATCCACAACGCAGCAAGTCACTGACTAGTTTCATCGATGGCTTAGACATGACTCCCTACCAGGATATTGCTCCCGCTGGCTCCCCAGAACGAATCCTCTAGGAAAGTTTCTGCAAATCTGCCCGAGAATCTTCGTAAGTCGTATTGAACGATAACGCCAATGGATCATCGTTTCGCAACTCGTGTAGAATACTAGCCATCATTTAAGGGACGTCGATTTCCCGGATTCGCTTGTAATACATAATGCATACGCTTCAACCGTTCAGTACTCTGCTCAACACTCCATTTGCACTCGACCGCGCGAGCCATGGAGGTTAGTCCGGCCAGTGGAGGGAGTCCTTGGTAGCTAGCATATTTTTCTACTGAATCTAATGTGCTCATTGGTACTCCAAGGGCTAATAAGGCGAGTGGCAGATTGGAATATCCCAACCCGATGCGTAAGCGAGGGACGATTCCGCAGGTCCCTCACTTACGTATCGGGTTAGGATTGGTAGTTTTCACATCGCCGC
>JAYVPE010000145.1:0-8592 GCA_043757575.1 Pirellula sp. | reverse complement strand
AGTGAAAACTGGGCTTTGAATTCACCACCGCCCTACCGAAAACTACCAACCCAACAGATAACAACGGAATGAATCCACAAGAATTGCTCCGAATTGTAGATTCGTTGCATCGAGAAAAGCAGATTGACCCGGAGTTGGTCATCTTGGCAATCGAATCTGCTTTAATAACCGCTGCCAAAAGGCAATTCGGCGAAGAATCCGAGGTCTTGGTGAAGATCGCGCGGGATGGCGGAGCGATTTTAGCCACCGTTAACGGCCGGAACTTGAGCGAAGATGAAATTGGGCGAATCGGTGCCCAAACTGCAAAACAAGTTATTATTCAAAAGCTCAAGGAAGCCGAGCGGGACGCTCGTTTGGATGAGTTTTATTCTCAGATAGGCCAGCTCGTCACGGGAATCGTTCAGCGTACGGAACGCGGAGTGACGATCGTTCAGTTGGGGAATGTCGAGGCAATCCTTCCTCGGAGCGAGCAAATTCCTGGTGAAAGTTATCACAATGGCTCGCGAGTTCGGGCAGTAATATACGAAGTCAAAGCCGCTGGCAACCGTGTCAAAATCATCTTATCGCGTACGAAAACAACGTTGATTCAGCGTTTGTTTGAACAAGAAATTCCGGAAATTGCAGACGGCGTCATCCGAATCAACGCGATCAGCCGCGAACCAGGTTACCGAAGCAAAGTCGCTGTTAGCAGTAGCGATCAGCGAATTGACTGCGTCGGAGCTTGCGTTGGGATGCGTGGAAATCGAATTAAAAATGTGACTGGGGAGCTTGCGGGCGAGCGAATCGATATTGTCCGCTGGAGCGATGATCCCATGGTGTTGATTCCAAACGCCTTGCAGCCGGCAGAAGTCGAACAAGTGTTGCTTTGCGACATGATCGGGCGCGCAATTGCCTTGGTCAGCGATGAGCACTTGTCTCAAGCGATTGGTCGTTATGGCCAAAATGTTCGCTTGGCAAGCAAGCTTTGTGGGTGGGATATTGAAATCATGACTGCTCCCGAATTGGAGCGACAAATCGAGCGAGCCATGGAGGGATTCATGGAAATCGAGGGCATGAACGAGTCTGTTGCCCAGCAACTGGTTGAACAGGGTTATTTGTCTTACGATGATTTGTCGGTGATTGAGCCCGATGCCTTGATGGAAATGGGTAATTGGACGGAAGAAGAAGTGGATGCGATTGTCGATCAGGCAGATACCAAAGCGAGTGAACAAGAAGCTGTCGAAGAAGAGCGAAAGCATCAAGACAAGCTAGAACGTGAAAGAAAAGCAACCGAAGAGCTCGATCGGAAGGAAGGTCTTTCGACTTCTCCCCCTCCTCCGGCGGAATTATCTTCCGAGGAAATCGTGGCCGATGCGATTGTTGAAACTGATGCGATTGTTGAAACTGATGCGATTGTTGAGGAACTGGTTTCTTCGGACGCGCCGGTTACGGAGAAACAGACCGTGGAAAAACCGATCGTGGACGAGCCAGGTTCGGAAAAGCAAACGGGCGGAAACGTCTAACGCAAGAATGATTTATGCATTACCATCGTAGGCAGCATAAGTTGAAATCTTCAAAGCATGACCTGCTTTGGGGTAGAAGAGATCGTTCGGCATGTGTCGTGTCGAATCGGGTTGGGGACCCGCTACAACAGCGTGGGGGCGTCCTAATGAAATAACTATACGCAGAGACAGGTGAGCAACTAACGCCGAACGATCGGCCGACTTGCCTCGTTTCACAGGGCATATGCCCAAGGAATTTTGCTCAGTGGCAGTAAGAATTTATTCGCTGGCTAAAGATCTAGGATTGGACAGCAAGGAGCTGGTCGACCTGTGTACCCGTCTGGGAATTCAGGGCAAGGGTAGTGCGCTCGCAAGCCTTGAGGACGAGGAAATTGCGAGGATTAAGAGGCACATTGAAGAGAAAGCAGCGCCTGCTGCTGCGGCTTCTACTGGAGTTCAAACACCGAAACCTACGCGAGAGCCTGTCAAGGATACGCCGATCCGCGATCTGAGTGGTCGCCTAGGTGGGGCCAAACGCGACCTTTCTTCGGTTCGCACGAAACCTGTTGCCACGGGCGAAGAGGATTCCACACCCTCAGAGTCTGCGAAGCTGGAACAAGAGCAAGAAACAATCGTGGTCGAGCCAGTGGGCATCGAAAAACCAGCACCGAAACCGATTGGGTTTGGCCCCAGAGTCGTTGCGCCGGACAAAGAAGTGGCCGACGAAAACGCTACGGGTACAGATAAACCGTCCGATGATGATAGTTCGGAGGAAGGTAAACCAGAACGAACTCAGGATACTCCAAATCGTAAGGATTTTTACTCGCCCGCCAACACCAGCGGTCGCGTGCGAGTTATTGGAAGTCCAAGGCCTGCTTCGGATGCTAAGCCAGGTGCAGACAAGCCTAGGAAAACCCGCGAAGCTGTACTCAATATTAATCTTGCCAAAATTCCAAAGTCGGCGACTCCGAGTCCCTCGGCAAAACCGCAAGAGCAAGCGACTCAAAAACCCATCGTTAAGTTGACCCCGGATGTTATCCAAGGGGCTCGTAAAGGGATGGAAAAACCAACAGAGAAACCCGTTTCTCCTGCGAAGCCCGGTTCCACGCAAACAGCGGCGGGTCGTGCCTCGACTCCAAGCCGAACTCAGCACACCGGTTTGGCAGACTTTAAAGCTAACGCCGAGAACAAGCTTAACCTCAAAGCCAAGAAACCAACCGTTGAGGAAGAAACACCGACGAAGAAAAAGGGGTTGGCTGGCCTCGAATCAAGTCGAAAGGATCGCGGGCCCCGAATTCAAACCTCGCGAGATCTGGCTTCTTTAGAGGACGATGACGGAGGACGACGTGGTGGTAGAGGTCCTCGCCGAAAACCCACACCGACCGCTGTTCGCAAGGAGAAAGTTGTTCTTGCAATGCCTTGTACTATCCGAAGCTTTTCGGAAGCAGCGGGAGTTACGGCAGCTCGCATTTTGCGATCTTTGATGACTATGGGAACGATGCAAAACATCAATTCCTACCTCAATCAAGACCAGGCGGAATTGATCGCTGCGGACCTTGGAGTGGAGCTCGAATTCCGACAGGCTGAAACGCTGGAAACCAGTTTGATCGGCAAGATGGATGACATCGAAGATAATCTGGAAGATTTGATTACTCGACCACCTATTGTAACTTTCCTTGGCCACGTCGACCACGGCAAGACATCGTTGCTCGATTATTTGATCGGTACTAAGATTGTTTCTGGCGAAGCTGGCGGCATCACTCAGCAGATCCGAGCCTATCAAGTGAAAAAGGATGGTCGCGCGATCTCCTTTGTCGATACGCCGGGCCACGAAGCGTTTACTGAGATGCGAGCTCGAGGTGCCAATGTCACTGACATTGCGATCTTGGTTATCGCTGCAGACGACGGCATCATGCCACAAACGATAGAAGCCATTTCTCACGCTAAAGCGGCTGGTGTTCCAATCGTTGTTGCAGCCAACAAGTGCGATTTGCCAGGCGCTGATATCAATCGCATCATGACCCAAATGACGGAGTATGGTTTGACTCCAAGTGCTTGGGGCGGTGACGTCGAAGTCGTGCCAACCAGTGCCACCACGGGAGAAGGGATGGACGAACTTTTGGAAACCGTTTTGACGGTCGCGGAAATGCACGACTACAAGGCCAATCCGAAACGTGCAGCCATGGGTGTTTGCCTAGAAAGCGAACAAGCTTCGGACCGAGGCGTTATCGCTAAGGTAATGGTTCAAAGCGGAACTTTGCGTGTCGGTGATATCGTGGTCTGCGGTTCGTCCTTCGGGCGAATCAAGGCGCTGTACGATACGATGAAACGCAAAAAACAGATGACCGAAGCAAGTCCGTCGATGCCCATCAATATCACTGGTTTGGACAAAGCGCCGGAAGCAGGCGAACGCTTTTATGTCCTCGATGATATTGGACAAGCACGTCAAATTGCTGCAAGTCGCGAGACGATCGTTCGATCTCAATCGTTATCGGGTACGTCGCCTAAAGTTTCCTTTGAGACTTTCCAAGAATTGCTGCAATCCGGTAAGTTGGGATTGAAGGAAGACAAGGTTGTCCTCAACTTGATCATTCGAGCCGATGCACGCGGATCGCTCGAAGCCATCGAAAAGGAATTGACCAAATTGGACCATCCTGAGGTCGAAATTAAGATTCTGCAAAGGTCGGTTGGTGGGATCACTGCCGCGGACGTAACGCTCGCAAGTGCGTCGCAAGCTGTTATTGTTGGCTTCAACGTGATTCCAGATGAGCCAGCCCGAATCTTGGCGGACGCTCGCAATGTCGAAGTTCGTCGCTATGACATCATTTATAATTTAGCGTTGGACATCAAGGCGATTATCGAAGGGCGGCTCAAGCCAGAAGAACGAGTGGTAGAATTGGGGCGGGCAGTGGTCAAGCAGGTCTTTACGGTATCCCGTGTTGGAACGATTGCGGGATGCTACGTTGCCCAGGGAACCATCGAACGCGGGTGTCGTATTCGCGTCAATCGCGAACAACGCTTCATCGGCGATTATGCCCTGGAAACATTGAAACGCATTAAGGATGACGCCAAGGAAGTTGGGCGTGGGTTAGAATGCGGAATTCGACTCGCTGGATTCAACGATATCAAAGTGGACGACGTTTTAGAAGCGTATCGCATTGAAGAGGTTGCAAGAACTCTTGAATTGTCGAGGACATAATGAGCGCACGCAGATTATTAAAAGCTGGCGAAGCAATCCGAGAAGTCGTTTCGATGGCGATTTTGACTGAACTGCGCGACCCTCGTGTAAAGAACGTCACCGTCATCGGAGTGGAGGTCGCTCCGGACATGAGAGAGGCCAAGGTGCTTATCAGCATCATGGGTAGCGAAAGCCAGCAAGCGACCAGTTTGCGTGGGTTGAGGAACTCGGCCGGTTTTTTGCAGTCCAAGATCGCCGAACGAATTGACACTCGCTACACGCCTAAGCTTACATTTGTTGCAGATGAAGGCGTGAAGAAATCGCTCGCTGTAGCGCAAATCCTAGACCAAATAGCTCATGAAAAACAATTGAGTGAATCCGCCACTGAAACGCCCGCGGATTCAGAATCGCTTTCTTCGGACCCGTCGAACAGCCAGCAAGTTCAGTCCGAAGAAGATTAATTCCTAAACGCATTTCCGCCTTCGTCCCAAGCAATACAAGACCCACATAATCGACAACATGAGCAATCGAGCAGACAAATACGAACAACTCCATAAATCTTTGAAGAAGCACTTTAAAACTCTGCCAGAACCCGGCGAGCGAAGCGTCCTTGAGCACTTGATTTACGCTTGTTGTCTAGAAGATGCTAGATCCGAACAAGCGGACGAAGCGTTTGCAAAGTTGCAACAGGTTTATGTCGACTGGAATGAAGTTCGAGTTACGACGGTCATCGAACTAAGTGAAGCGATGAGTAGCTTACCGAATGCTACGCAGGCAGGTCATCGAATCAAACGATGTCTTCAATCGCTTTTTGAGGCCAGGTACCAATACGACATCGACGATATGAAGAAGTCGAATCTGAGCAAAGCAACCGAAGAGATCTCAGCATGGAAAGGGATTTCGCCATTCATTTTGAACTATGTATCCCAGAATGCACTGGGAGGTCACGCGATTCCTGCGGACACTTTGACAATGGAAATATTGGTCCAATGCGAAATCCTTACTCAGGCAGAGGCCGATAAAAAAAGCGTTCCCGGAGTGGAACGTGCTATTCCAAAGAACAAAGGCTTCGAATTTGGTTCGTTATTGCACCAGTTTGCTGTCGAATTCAAACAGAATCCAAAAAACGGTGCGGTTGTATCGGTATTTAAAGATCTGGGCGTTTCACCGAAGGCAAAGGCCGTGGAAAAGCCTATAGCGAAAAAAGAAGCCAAACCGGCCCCAGTCGCAACACCCATACCGGTCCCTACACTCTCCGCACAATCCAAGGCAAAAAGCGCCGCGGTGGCATTAGAAGCGTCAAAAACCCAGAGAAAGCCCGAAGCCATATCGTCGTCAAAGAAGACTGAGAAAACGGAAAAAGACGTGGCGGCAGTTGAGAAGTCGAAAGAAGTGCCCGCGAAGTCGCACTCCAAGCCCGAACTAGTAAAGGCCTCCGATTCGAAAAAGATGCTCGAAACCAAAGTTGCTGTTGTCAAAAAACCGGATGCTAAAAAATCTGAAGTCAAAAAACCGGATGCTAAAAAACCGGATGCACCGACGGTAAGTAAGAAACAACTGGAAAAGCCAGCGTTGAAAAAACCCGAGGCAAAGCCGACATTAAAACACTCGGACAAGAAAACTGTTGCTCCCGCGAAATTGAATAAAGCGGAGCCGCCAAGCAAGAAAAGTGTTCCGCCAAATAAGACTTCGTACGAAAACGTAAAGCCGTCCGCATCGAAGCTAGACCGAAATGCAAAGCCCGCAAAGAAAAAGCCCCGATAAGTCGTGAATGATTGTTCCGTCGACTTTTCGAACTCAACAATGAACCTTGGAATACTCCTCGATCGCGATAGGAGCAAAAAAACATGGCCGGACATTCGCAGTACTCGAATATCAAACACCGCAAGGCACTGGTGGATAGTAAACGAAGTAAGCTTTGGAGCAAACTATCCAAAGCGATTATCGTTGCTGCGAAGCTAGGTGGCGGTGATCCAAGTGGCAACGTTAGGCTTCGCACGGCTATTCAAGACGCAAAAGCAGTATCGTTGCCACGCGACAATATTGAACGAGCGATCAAGAAAGGGACTGGCGAGATTGACGGAGGCGATGTCGAAGAAATCCTCTACGAAGGCTACGGACCGGGAGGAGTGGCCGTTCTTTGCGACATCATGACCGACAATCGAAATCGCACTGCTCCAGAAATGCGAAAACTATTTGAGAATCATGGCGGAAAGCTTGGTTCAACGAATTGTGTGGCCTATCTCTTCGAAAGAAAAGGGATGATCGCAATTAAGCAGTCGGCCGTGGATCTGGAAAAGCTGATGGAACTTGCTCTCGAAAATGGTGCCGATGATGTAACGGACATCGGCGATCTTTATGAAATAACCTGCGCTCCGGATGTTTACAGTACTGTAGTGGAGGCGATCGAGTCGCAGAACATTGAGATTGAAATCAAGGAGGTCTCCCGGTTCCCTAGCAATTCGGTAGAAGTGGACTCGGAGACGGCGATAGCGGTTATGAAGTTACTTGAACTGCTCGAGGATCATGACGACATTCAGTCTGTTGCGTCCAATGTGAACTTTACGGAAGCACAATTGGCCTCGTTTGGTTGACCAATAAGGTTTCAATGACAATCAATTCTCTGAGTATCGAGCGACTCGATGCAAGTTGCGATTCGTTTGCTGCCGATCTTGCAAAGTTGCGAAAAAAGCTGAGTCCAGATGGTTCCGTCGTGTCGGAGCGAGGACGGCAATTGACGCTATCGGTTTTCGGCGAACCACTCTCACCTCAGAGCGTCGTCGAGCGCATTTGTACCGACGTCAAAAAGCGAGGGACTGAGGCCGTACTCCATTATGCACGAGCGCTAGACAATCCTGGTACGACGGCTGAAACACTTCGTGTCCCATTGAAATTGCTTAGCCAGTCACACGCAAAGGCTTCGCCCGAATTTTTGAAGACAATACGTCGCATTCGCGACAACATTACAGGATTTCAAACGGCCATTCTCCACCAAAATGTGGTAACTAGACCGAGCCCTGGTGTGATCTTGGAACAACGCTACGCACCGCTTCACCGAGTTGGCATCTGCGTGCCGGGCGGTGCAGCCGCTTATCCATCCACTGTATTGATGACTGCAATACCAGCACAATGCGCTGGCGTTGACGAGATTGCCATCGTTGCTCCTCCAACTTCTTTGGGCGCGTACAATCCGGATGTACTTGCCGTTTGCCATGAGCTTGGCATCAGCGAGGTCTACGCTGTCGGTGGAGCGCAAGCTATCGCCGCGTTAGCGTATGGAATTCCCGAAATCGCTTCCGTGGATAAAATCGTTGGGCCGGGGAATCTATTTGTAGCTCTAGCGAAACGCTTTGTTTACGGGGACGTTGACATCGATTCCATCGCGGGCCCCAGTGAGGTGGTGGTGCTTGCCGACAAGACAACGAATTCCGACTTTGCAGCATCGGATATGCTCGCCCAAGCAGAGCACTCGCCGGGCGCAAGTATCGTAGTCAGTTGGGACCGAAAAGTCTTGGATCGAATTGAGCACTCCATAATAGTGCAACTGGCAGGATTGGAACGGGCAGAACTTACCCTTGCTTCGCTTAACGCCTTCGGAGCGTTGATCTTGTGCCGAGATGAGGATCAAGCGTGCGACGTAACAAATCTGATCGCACCGGAGCACCTTCAAATTGCAGTGGATGAACCTCGACGCTTGCTCGCGAAGATTCGGAATAGTGGCGCAACCTTCTTGGGGCATTATTCTCCGGTAGCTTTAGGCGACTATGCTGCGGGCCCCTCTCACGTGTTGCCTACAGGCGGAACTGCACGTTGGGCATCTGGCCTATCATCGAATCATTTCCTGCGTTCGAGCAGTGTCATTCAATTCGACCAAAGTGCATTGAGGGATATTGCCGCAGATGTAGCCCTTTTGGCTGACAAAGAAGGCTTAAC
>JAYVPE010000144.1:0-8607 GCA_043757575.1 Pirellula sp. | reverse complement strand
CAGGGACAAAATTCCAAATTTATGCGACTTGTGTCAGTCGCCGATTCTTTAGCTCGTAGCGTTTTTGCATTTGTGCGGCCAGCGATGACGAATGCGTTACAACGATCAACACCGTGGTTTCTTCTTTCGGAACCTCCAGTAATAACCTGGCCACGTTTTCCGCAGACTGCTGATCCAAATTTCCGGTCGGCTCGTCAGCTAACACGATCATCGGTTTGAGAACTAGCGCGCGTGCGACAGCGACTCGCTCGCGTTCACCACCTGAGAGCTGGCTTGGCAAATGGGATAGACGATGCTTGAGGCCAACTCGTTCGAGCAATGCAATCGCTCGATTGCGAATCGCTAGCGACGGTTTACCCGTAGCGAGAGCTGGTAACAATGTATTCTCTAAAACGTTCCACTGTGGAAGCAAATGATGGTCCTGAAATATGAATCCGATGCGCTCGTTTCGGAAGCGCGCTTGCTGATTCTCATTAAGCTGATAGGGATCTTGACCGCCGATGCGAACGGTCCCGCTCGTGGGCGCATCCAACGTACCAAGGATTTGCAACAACGTCGATTTACCCGATCCGCTTGGACCGACTATTGCCAAATTTTCACCAGCGTTCATGGAGAACGAAACACTCTCAAGCACGACGATCTCTTCCGTCAGAGTCGGATAAACTTTTCGAAGTTCGATCGCTTCAAGCGTTGGATTTGTCATTGGATCCTTCAACTAACGGTTCTCAATAGGCACGATATCGCGTTTGAGATGTCCCGTGTACACCTGACGCGGGCGACCAATGCGAGTCAATGGAGAGTTTTGCATCTCGATCCAATGGGCGATCCAACCGGGCAGACGGCCAATGGCAAACAGGACCGTGAACATTTGAATAGGTATCCCCATCGCACGGTAGATAACGCCCGAATAGAAGTCGACGTTAGGATAAAGCTTTCGTTCGACGAAATACGGATCGCGAAGTGCGACCGCTTCAAGTTCCTGAGCGACTTCGAATAAAGGATCTTGGAGGTGCAACTTGTTGAGTAACACGTCGCAAGCCGACTTGATGATCTTGGCACGCGGGTCGTAGTTTTTGTAAACGCGGTGTCCGAAGCCCATGAGCCGGAAATTACTCGACTTGTCCTTTGCCATATCCACGTACTTTTTGACGTTGCCACCGTCGTCTGCAATTTGTTTGAGCATGTTCACACAAGCCTCATTCGCACCACCGTGGAGCGGCCCCCAGAGTGCACAAATACCAGCCGAAATGCATGCGAACAAATTTGCGTTGGACGAGCCGACCAAACGGACAGTAGACGTGCTGCAGTTCTGCTCGTGATCCGCATGAACGATCAATAACAGATTGAGGGCGCGAACGAAATCAGGATCTGGCTGGTACCGTTCGCTCGGCAAAGCAAACATCATACTAAGAAAATTCTGGCAGTAGTCCAAGCTGTTATCAGGGTAAATAAGCGGCTGCCCAAATGCTTTCTTGTAGCTATACGCCGCGATGGTCGGCAGCTTGGCAATGAGTCGATGGACGGAAACCTCGACCTCCTCGGGATCGTGGGGATCGAGCGAATCCTGATAAAATGTCGACAACGCTCCCACAACGCTAGAAAGAATAGCCATTGGGTGCGCATCGCGAGGAAATCCGTTATAAAACGTTCGCATGTCTTCGTGAAGCATCGTGTGCTTCTCGATCGAATCCTTGAACTGCTCTAATTGCTCCTGCGTCGGCAGGTCGCCATAGATGATCAAGTAGCTCGTTTCCAAAAAATCGCAGTGTTCCGCCAGTTCCTCAATAGGATAACCGCGATAGCGAAGGATGCCTCGATCTCCATCTAGGTAAGTGATCGAGCTCGAAGTTGCGGCCGTGTTGGCAAATCCATCGTCAATAGTTGTGTGGCCAGTATCCTTGAGCAACTTGGATATATCGATGGCACGATCATTCTCCGTCCCTACGAGAATGGGTAATTCAATTTCTTTGCCACCAATAGTAAGCTTGGCTGGTGATGCGTCAACTTTAGGAGAAGCGATCGAGGCGCTCATGAATTGCTCCGCTGCGAACGGTTTTTCCAAACGCAGCATGAAAAAAGGGGGGACAAATTTGCTTAAGCAGTGTAACGGGAAGAAAGATTCGCGACAATCAGCCAAACAACGGGATTTGAATGCATTGCATCAGTAAAAAACCCAATACGCAATACTATCTGCGCCGAATGAACAAATGCCATTTCGCCAATAAAAGTTCTGGCTAATCCAATACTTTTGCAGGTGCGTCTCTTTTGTCCTACTTTTTTGTCCTGTGCCGATGGTAACGAACGGCACGACGATTGCAGGCACTGGGTTTTAATCAAATTCCGATATGGCCGTTGTAAGACCGAAGGCTACAAAGCCACGGGTGCAGTCCTCTCAATTGGCAATATCCCAAGCCCCTCCCAGGGTGCACCGATAAGTAAAAGGCTCTTTGCCAATAATGAGTGCAAATCATCAAAACTACAGTGGTCATTCCAGTTGCAGCGTATTTTACCAGAATGACGAAACAAGGTTGCGCGAAAAGCAACCTGTGTGCTTGCTGAACTTGATCGCTAACGGAAGCGTGGCCGCATTTGAAACTCTCTACCAACAATACGTTAACTTGATTTTTACTATTTGTTTGCGTGTCCTAAAAAATGATTTAGAAGCACAAGATCTCGTGTCCGAGATTTTCATGGAGGTATGGCAAAAGGCACATCGATTTGATACCGGTCGTGGATCCACGGAATCGTTTCTCGTCACTATTGCAAGATCCCGAGCGATAGATCGAATGCGGAAGACTACTTCTCGAAATCGCCTTGAAAATAATAGCTCTGTGTATGGGGATCTAAGCAACGTTGAATACAGCACCACTTCCAAGCCGTTGGACGCTATCATTGCGCACGAAGACAATCTTCGAGTTCAGAACGCCTTATTTGAACTCAAGGCAGCTCATCGCAAGTTGCTCGAAGCGTCTTTCTATGAAGGACTGACCCACCAACAGATTTCTCGCCAGTTCAAATTGCCTCTTGGAACTGTGAAAACATCAATTCGACAATCGCTACATTCTCTACGCGCAGTTCTGAAACGGTTGGATTTCGAGGAAGCCATCACACCCTTGAACGCGTGCGAGAATTTAATCCAATAGCAGGAAAGTCAAATTAATTTGTTTGTTTTTTTGTCGAATACGAAATCCAGAGAAGTAGTTCTACCGTAATTTCCTAAGAGCTCCTCTACACAATTGGGGGCCGTTTTTTTAGGATTAGTTTTTTCAATCAGCAGAAGGTTTACCATGGTTTACTCTCACGACGATGCGATGATTCAAAGCGATTTGAACTTTCCGGAGCAGGATCAAAAGATTTCGAAAATTCGACGTCGAACTGTCTTCCGACAATTTTTTGGCGCAGCAGGCTTGGCTGTATCGGGAGTTGCTCTGACAACTCTGTTCGACAAAGAAGCCGCAGCACATCCTTCATGGCCTCGAAGCATACGGGATCAGTTACAGTCAGTTCAAAGGCACGAAAACGCTCACGTGGCTTTTTTGGTTTCATTCCTTGGTTCCAAGGCTAGGCCAAAACCTACTTTTAAAAATCTGAGGTCTCGCAATCAACATGAATTTCTAACTCTTGGAAGAACCTTTGAAAACGTGGGTGTTGGCGCTTATCTCGGTGCGGCACCAGCGATTTTAAACCCTGCAATTTTAGCTGCGGCAGGTTCGATAGCTACCATAGAATCGCGTCACGCAGGTTTTTTCAACAACCTCCAATTAAAAAACGTCACAGAAAACGCATTTGGCCAAGAGCAATCGTTTGAACGGCCCTTCTCAGTCGAGGAGGTGGTGAAGTTCGCCGCACCGTATATTGAAGCTGCCCCGGGTCCCGCTTTGACTTTTGAAACAGATACTAAACTTCGAACTCCCGAAAACGATATCGCTATTCTGAACTTTGCACTAGCGCTAGAATATCTGGAAGCAGAATTCTACAACATCAATGTCCCGAGATTCTACCGGTAGCGAGTTATCTATCGAATAACTCTCTGACGCATTTGTTATGGACGTGATGAGTTGATGCTGAGATTCTTAGCCATTCATCACGCCCTTTATGACTTTAATGAAACGGACTTTCGACGCTTGTTGTATGCGGAACGCTGATGACAACTAAGCCCAATTGGACAGTAAAGTCAGCTAACTCGACTGGCTCTAACTCAACGCTTGAGGACGACGAATCCATTGTCAGTCGAACGGAAAGAGTTTCCGAGCAGATAAAATCATGGTTTTCGCGAATCGCGATTTGGATTGCCGGTTCTTCACATTGCAAAGTCACCTCGATTCGATCAGTGAAATTGCATTGACGTTTCTTTCGCAGATCCTGGATCAGTCGGATGGCATCTTTTGCAATTCCCTCGCGAATCAACGCTTCCGTCAATTCCGTGTTGAGTGCGACCACGCAGTGCGATCCTTGGGACGCAGCCCAACCCGCTTTGGCGTTCATGCGAACCTGGATATCTTCGTTGTCTAGTTCAATGCTCTTGTCATCAATGGTCAACGTTATTTTTCCGAGCAATGTCATTTGCTCAAGCAATAGGGCTCCGGCTGCAGTTGCAAGCGTTTGCTTGACTTTGGGTAGCAATGACCCGACGCGAGGACCAAGTTTTTTGAAGTTTGGGTGAACCGAGTATTCGACGAAAGGACTTGC
The DNA here is from genome assembly GCA_043757575.1 of Pirellula sp. GTDB lineage: Bacteria > Planctomycetota > Planctomycetia > Pirellulales > Pirellulaceae > JBKCUI01. The sequence continues at coordinate 3,918 of JAYVPE010000144.1, read as the reverse complement.
GCCGCTCGCGTAATGGATTTCTTTGACGTTGATTTCCTCGCGAACAATGTCGTCATGCTTTTTCAACCATTCAATATTCAATTCGTCGGCCAAAGTCACTTCGACTCGGCCAAGCGGTTGTCGCACTTTGAGCTTCGCTTCCATCCGAGCTGACCGCCCCAGCGATGCGATTTCACGGAGCAATGCCATCCGTTGATTGAGAACCGGATCGGCTGATGCAAAACTGCCGTCAGGATAGTCGCAAAGGTGCACACTCTCGCGAACGCCAGCAAGATCTCCTTTGAGATGTCGCCAGAGTACTTCGGCAATAAAAGGGGTGAACGGTGCGATCAATTTCGCAATAACGACAAGGCTTTCGTAGAGGGTCCAATACGCATCGAGCTTTTCGGGTGCTTGTTTGTCGGCCGCCCAATAACGCGATCGACTGCGGCGAACATACCAGTTGCTCAGTGCATCGACCAACGCATTGAGCGATTGGCAAGCCCCGTAACTGTCGTATCGGTCCATCCGATCGACCACATCCTTGCAAGCTGCGGCCAATTCGCTCATCATCCAACGATCCAATTCGCTGCGTTGTTCGATCGGTCGATAAGTCGGTGACTGCGCAAACTCCGCCGAATTTAATTGATCCAATGGACCAACGATCTCGGACGGACCCTTGAAGCCATCGATTTCAGCGTAAATCGTAAAGAAGCTGAATACGTTCCAAAGTCGCAGGATGAATTCGGGGATACTGTCCTTGATCGCGCGTTCGCTATAAAGAATCGAATTCCACGGTGGCTGGTTGGCGAACAAATACCATCGCAACGCGTCCGCACCATAACGGTCGAAGATTTCCTGCGGACTGCGGTAGTTGCGAAGCTGTTTCGACATCTTACCTGTCTTAACTACAAAATCGTTTCCTAATGCACCTCGAGCTTCTTCTTCGGTGAGGAAGCGTTGCTTGCCGTCTTTGCTTTCGTACCATTCTGCCATCATCAGCCCGAGCACAATGCAGTTCTTAAAAGGATGCGGAAAAGCGACTTCTTCCTTGTCAAAAAGCATCGTGCTGATAGCAAGCTGGCTGTAGAACCAACCGCGAGTTTGGTCCAAGGCTTCGCTGATAAAGTCGGCAGGAAACTGGCTCTTAAACGAATCAGCGTTTTGATGCGGGTAACCCCACTGAGCAAACGGCATAGCACCGCTGTCGTACCAACAATCGATGACTTCGGTGACTCGGCGCATTCGAGCCCCCTTTGCAAAGGGCGAATCGTAGTGGACTGCGTCGATATAAGGTTTGTGGACCCGTAGATCATCGACTAGTTCTGGATTCTTGGCCTTGGCTTGTTCCCAAACTTCCATGCCCGAAACGCCGGGCTTGGCAAGCACCTCGTCGTAACAACCGATCGCTTCCATTTGCCCCGTTTCTTCGCAAACCCAAATAGGAAGTGGCGTACCCCAGTATCGCTCTCGCGACAATGCCCAATCGACATTGGACTCAAGAAAATTGCCGAATCGGCCAGTGCCAATGTGCTCCGGCAGCCAGCCAATCTTCTTGTTATTCTCAATCATCGCGTCGCGGAAAGAAGTGGTTCGGATAAACCAGCTCTCGCGAGGATATTGAATGAGCGGATCCTCGCTGGCTCGCCAGCAGAATGGATAGTCGTGCAAGTATTGTTCTTGATGCCAAAGCTTTCCTTCGTTGCGAAGTCGTCGCGTGATTGGCTTGTCTGCATCTTTTACCCAAATCCCTTCGTAGTCGGGAGCTTCTGCGGTGAATCGACCATTGGGTGCAACGGCGCAGAGCAACGGTGGTTGACCTTTAGCGACGAAACGATCTTTCTCTACAACGAGAACTTCATAGTCGGCTTCTCCGAACGGCGGTGCCATGTGCACCAAACCTGTACCAGAATCGATCGTAACAAAGTTTGCCTCAACAACTCGCCATGAAGGTCGTTGCTGGCCACCCCTTTTTAATTCGGCTTCTTCGCTCGATTGTTGATCGTAATAATATGAAAAAGGGGGAGTGTATTTCAAATTAATGAGACCTGACCCCTTTATCGTTTTCTGGACCGTCAGCGTCCGCTTGGTTTTGTCTGCAAGTGATTGAACAAGGGCACTTGCGACGATAATGGTCTCTTTGGTCTCGTCGTCTGTGCAGTAAGCATAATCTAGATTCGAATTGACGGCTACAAACTGATTGTTGGGAAGAGTCCACGGCGTTGTAGTCCAGACGACGAGACTGGTTTTTTCGACTCCTTCCAGCGGAAAGCGGACATAGACGCTCGGGTCAGCAACTTCGCGGTATCCCTGGCCCACTTCCCCCGCGCTCAGAGCCGTACCACCTTGAGCCCACCACCATACGATCTTGTGTCCGCGATAAAGCAGTCCGCGATCGAAGAAAGTTTTGAGCGACCACCAAACGCTTTCGATATAGCTCTGGTGATAGGTCACATAGGCTTGCGACAGATCGATCCAGAAACCTAGGCGCTCGGTCAATCGTTCCCATTCTTGCATGTATCGCCAAACGCTTTGTTGGCAACGTTGAATGAAGGCTTCGATTCCATACGCTTCGATTTCATCTTTGCTATGGATGCCGAGCTCTTTACAGACCTCGACTTCGACGGGTAATCCGTGCGTGTCCCAACCCGCTTTGCGATCGCAGCGGAAACCACGCATGGTCCGATAGCGAGGAAAGAGATCCTTGATGGCTCGCGTCAGGCAGTGGCCTGGGTGCGGCATTCCGTTTGCCGTGGGTGGACCTTCGAAAAAAACAAAGGAAGGAGCATTTTTTCTAAGCTCCAGCGACTTTTCGTAGATACGATTCCGCTTCCAAAACCCGAGAATGTCCTCCTCAAGTTTAGGGAATTTGATGTCTGTCTTTACAGCTTGAAACATGACCTGAAATCGGGGTCTGATGAAAAGGGTCTGCAAACCGTAGATTCAAAATCCACGTCGAGCGAAAGGGCATCGCTCAATGGACGCAAATCATAGACTTCTCATCGCGTTTCGGGTATCGCTTAATGTGGCTCGGTGTTTCCGACCGGGAAATCATTTCGGAAATCGCTGCGGATACTGCCGTGCCACACTGGCTCAATCGATTTCATCAGCATCGGGGCCGACTTCTTCTTCTTCATCGAGAATTTCTGCGTTCCCCAAATCTGCGTCAGGATCCGTTACCAATCCGTCGTCGGCTGGCTCGATTTCGTATTCATCGTCGAGTTCTTCTTCGAAATCGTCATCAAAATCATCATCAAAATCGTCTTCGTCAAAATCCTCAAAAGGATCGGTCTCTTCGTCTTCTGCATCCTCCTTGATGGGCTCTTCCTCTGTTTCGTCTTCGTCTTCACCCCATGAGGCGCGAACAGGTCCTTTGACAGGGGTTTCGACATTAAGAGCCATCTCAAACCAATCCTGCAGCGGCCTTCCAAAATCCACCGACGGTTCTATGGTCCCGATGTCTCCGTTGACGGCACAGGATGGATATGTATCCAGCACTGAGTTCGATTCGATTCCGTAAGTTGGTTCTGGTAGAAAGGGAGGGTCCTCAACTGCGCAAGCGCCGTCGAGCATGTTTTCTATTTGAGAATTAATTACTAGGTTCACCGACTAGCTCCACTCAATTGGCGTATCGAAAGTTTGTGTGTGCAAAAGTTTGTGTGTGCAAAAGTTTGTGTGTGCAAAGGATGCGATTCGTTTCTTTCCGAAAGTCAGGAACCGAAATGTTTTCTTGCACTGGTTTTGGAAAGCTTAGCGTCTCTCGATCCATCCTGGCTGTCAACTACCATTTATGCTTGTTTTGCAAAGTAGATGTCGGGGTCCCTTGGGAATATGCCGGAAGTATTTACTTTTGAAAATCATTAATTGTCAACAAAGTCGCGAGTGGGATTCCAGCCGCTTTAAAGGCTTCTTCCCCACCTTCGAGGCGATCAATAACTC
>JAYVPE010000143.1:0-8614 GCA_043757575.1 Pirellula sp. | reverse complement strand
TGCTCGACGCCAAAAAATCGAATAATGCGTCGCTGTTAGCAAGTACAAAAATGCGTCTAGAATTGCTTGGTATAAATGACGCTCAGATCGAGAAAGTCCTACTTTCGGGAGAAAGCAGTACGCATCTTACAATTCAATCGCCAATAAATGGACACGTCATTCGTAAGTACGTTCGTGAGGGACAATACTTTCAAGAAGGGATGCCGCTCTTTGACGTAGTCGACTTGAGTTCAGTTTGGATCCAGGCACAAGTCTATGAGGAGGACCTTCGTTTTCTTCCCGAGAATCTCGCCAGCGTTGACGATTCCACAATAGCCAATTCCTTGTCAGTCACAGCAGTAACTAAATCTCTTCCCAATGAGGAGTTTCACGGGGTTTTATCCTTTGTTTACCCTCACGTCGATCAGCAAACACGCACGGTAACCGTTCGATTTGCACTCGACAATCCGCACCATAAACTGCGACCGGGTACCGCGGCCACCGTGACTCTAAAAGTTCCGCATGAACAATGGGTGATGACTGCTGGACTAAACGCAGCAAGTGGCGAGCGGGCGGAACGCTTGAAGAATGGTGAGCTGCTTTCGGTGCCGCAGAGTTCAATTATAGATACCGGTAGTCAAAAACTTGTCTATCGCGCAACCGAGCCAAACGTGTTCGACGGAGTACTTGTTCAGCTTGGTCCGAAGATGCATGGGCCTAATGGCGTGCCGTATTTTCCCGTGCTCGAGGGATTGGAACAAGGAGATCGAATTGTAACCTCAGGCTCGTTTCTGGTTGACGCTGAAACGAGACTCAATCCTTCGGCCGGATCGATCTACTTTGGTGGAAGCGCTGGATCGTCCCCTGCGAAAAGTAGTGCAACCAACGTGCGACCTTCGACGCCCGAAGATCCCGATGCAAAAATCAAGGTGGTCCTAGCCAAAATGTCGCCCAATGATCGACGCGTTGTCGAACAGCAAAAATTCTGCGTGGTGTTGACGCAGAGCCGACTTGGTTCCATGGGACCACCGATCAAGCTCATGATCGAGGGGCAGCCCGTCTTCCTGTGCTGCGACGGATGTCGTGAATCCGCTTTAGAAAATCCGCAGTCCACTCTTGGTAGCGCACAGAAACTGTCGGGAGCCAAGAGTGATTGAGAGAATCATCGAATGGTCCATTCGCAATCGATTTCTGGTACTGGTTATAACGGGAGTGCTCACGATCGTCGCGATCTATGCGACCGTGAATACTCCAGTCGACGCTATTCCCGATCTTAGTGAGAACCAGGTAATTGTCTTTGTGGATTGGATGGGACGAAGTCCACGGGAAATCGAAGATCAGATCACTTATCCCCTATCGCGCAAACTGCAAGGTCTTGCTGGAGTTCGCGCCGTTCGCTCGTCATCAGAATTCAATTTTTCGATGATTACGATCATTTTCGAGGACAACATCGACTTTTATTTTGCGAGACAGCGTGTTACGGAGAAACTCACACAATCCAACACGTTCTTGCCACCCGGTGTTGTCCCCTATCTTGCTCCGGATGCAACCGCGCTCGGCCAAATCTATTGGTATACGGTAGAAGCCGATCCTAAATATCCAATGGACTCAGGGCGGCTTTGGGCGCTCAACAAATTTTACATTGCGCCTCAGCTCAATGCGGCAAAGGGAGTTTCGGACGTAGGAATAGTTGGGGGGGCGCCGCTCGAATACCAAATCGATATCCGACCGGAAGACCTACGGGCTTATGGATTGACACTTGGCGACGTATTTTCCGCAGTCGCACAAAGCAATCGACCCGCCGGTGGCGGCGTTATACAGATAAATAATGCCGAGTACATCGTTCGAGGTGTTGGGTGGCTACATAGCATTGACGATATCGAAAACACAGTTATCCGCGAAGTACGGGGTACGCCTATCTATGTTGGGACGATCGCAACTGTTCATTTGGGACCTGGGTTCCGTCGAAGCGTTTATGAAAAGAACGGCAACGAAGTAACTGGAGGAGTAGTACTGATGCGCCACGGTCAAAACCCGCTCGCAGTCACACAATCCGTTAAAGAGAAAATTCAAGAGCTTCAGCCAGGATTGCCGCAGGGTGTGCGTATAGTTGCAGCCTATGACCGAACTCGACTTATTCACGGGGCAATCGAGACGTTGACCGAGGTTATGTGGCATGAAATGCTGATCGCGTCCGTTGCAATTCTTCTGATCCTGGTGCACGTTCGAAGCGTGTTCGTAATTTGCGTAACCTTGCCGCTCGCCGTTTTGTTCTCATTTTTGGTAATGTGGCTTTTGCGAGTACTTCAAATCATCGACATCCAAGCCAACATCATGTCGCTCGCGGGTTTGACAATATCGATCGGCATTTTGGTCGACCAAGCCATCGTGATGACCGAAAACGCAACCCATGAACTTAAGGAACACTTTGGCAATCGCAACGTCACTGGTGATATTCGCGAGATCGTCATTCCTGCTTGTCGGACCGTCGGTCGGCCAATTTTCTTTTCCATCTTGATCATGCTCCTGTCGTTTGTACCAGTGTTCATGCTTAGCGGGCGTGAAGGAAAGCTCTTTCATCCGCTCGCTTTTACCAAGAGCTTTGCCATGATCGGTGTCGCGATCCTATCAGTCACGGTTGTCCCTGCATTGATCCCAACTTTTCTGAAGGGAAGACTTCGTAGTGAGGAGGACAATTGGATCGTTCGTAGCTTTATTAATATCTATCGTCCCCTACTGACATGGGCATTGCCACGAAGGAACTTGGCAATGTGGGGTTTTGCGGTTCTGCTTTTGTTGGCTGCGGGGATTTTTCCCATGCAAGCGATCATAGGTCAGGGTTCGTCCGACGTCGCTTGGCGAACCTTGTTTCTAAGCGTGTTTGCGCTAGTTACTTCGATTACCGTCCTGTTAACTCGAGGCTGGCATTGGCAAATTCTGTCGCTCGTTAGTCTACTCTTGATTGGCCTGTGGTCCTTTCATTTTGAAAAGATAGGCGTGGCTTTTATGCCAGCCCTGGATGAAGGCGCGATGCTCGATATGCCTATCACGGTGCCGCGAGCCAGTGTCACTCAAGTTGCGGATGATTTGAAAGCCCGAAATAGTTTGTTGCGAGGATTTCCAGAAGTGGAATCGGTCATCGGAAAAGCGGGCCGGGCAGATACATCAACCGATCCGGCTCCATTGGACATGGTTGAAACCTTCGTCAATTTCCGCCCTAAGGAATTTTGGCCAAAGCGAGTCATTCGGTATCGTGATGCGGCGAAACTGGTTACCCAATTTCTGACAATTCTAGAGGAACGAGGGTATGTGGGCAAATCACCAACGATGGATGATCGTAGTACCCTGGTCAATGACGCAACTCAAAAAGCGATCGAACGATTCGATGAAACACTTCGAGAATTGGCAATGCTTCGTTATTCGGAATTCGAACACGTACTCGGTGAACAACTGGTGCGATTTGCCCTGAAGGATTGTTTGGAAAAATGGCAGAGGAGCGGTGCACTTCAAGCGGATTCATCGCAAAAACTTCCATTCGAGGAGTTGACTGCCGAATTCAGCGTGCGTTTCGGCAAAGGGCTGTCTGAATCTCCCGTACTCGAAGTTATCTCTGAACTCGTATTTGAATTTGCTCGTCGACTCCAAGTGAGTGGTATCCTACAAGATACCGTCTCGGCATTAGAAGTAAAAGACTCGGCGGCAGGATCGGTATGGTTAGGACTAAAGGAACTGTTCGGTGCAATACGCCCGACGTTTGCTTCGAACCTATTGCGCACCCTAAGTGATGAACGGATACGATTGTGGCGGGAACATGTCAAAATTCTAAATTGGGAATTCTTCGACTATGGTTCGGAGGCATTTATAAGTTATTCTCTAGAGGAAATTGTCCGAGCCGCACAACGCAATGATCTCCTCAAGGATGTAGTTCATTCGCATGAATCCATTTCTTTTGCTGACGCTTCACTGTTGTCACAACTCCAACCTTCTGCAGATCGTGGGTCGGCTAACTTTTTCGCAGGCAGTAGCTCGGCCTTCGTCCCATTGCGTGACGAGATAACGAAGAAATTCAGGAATGGCATTTTTCTTTGGCGCCGGCAAACCGGTCCGAAGGGAGATTTGGTGGATGATGAAATTGGTCGATCGCTCCAAGTTCCTGGCTGGAGTAACATTTTCACGCAACCCATTATCAACAGGATCGAAATGCTCTCTACGGGAGTTCGGACTGACATCGGAGTCAAAGTTTTCGGACCTGACCTGGAGACAATCGACGGAGTCTGCAAGGAAATTGAGGCAGTTTTAAAACCGATCAATGGGTCGCGAGATGTTGTCGCTGCACCCATTATGGGAAAAGGCTACCTCCAAATCGACATAGACCGAAAGGCAGCAGCTCGATTCGGCATTAGCGTCGAAAACATTCAAAATGAAATTGAAGTAGCGATTGCTGGCCGAACGGTTACTTACACAGTGGAGAAGCGAGAGCGATTTCCAGTTCGAGTTCGGTATGCCCGAGTCAACCGCGAAGACGAAGAGAGTATTCGAAAGCTACTAATCAGCTCGAAGGGCATGTCTACTTCAAGCAATTCGAATAGCGGAGGTAGTATGGAGCGGCAACCAGGGAACGAAAAACCAGCGCTGGCGGATAGGTCCTCCAATAGAGCCGATTCGTTAACCGCGCCGAGCGTACCTGACGACTCACATTTTGCGTCCCCGGCTCATGCGATCCAAGGTCAATCCTTCGTTCCGCTGAGTGCTGTCGCAGATATCCGAATTGTTGAGGGACCGGCTATGATCAAAAGTGAAAATGGCAGATTGCTGAACTATGTGACTCTCAATGTTCGAGGCCGCGACACAGTAGGATTCGTTGGCGAGGCTCAACGCGTCGTGACCGACAAGGTTACGCTCCCCGAGGGTGTCCACATCGAATGGACAGGTGAGTTCGAGCATCAAGTTCGCGCGGCACGTACGCTACGATTTGTCTTCCCCGTCGTTATCCTTTTGATTTTTGTCATTCTCTATCTGACGTATCATGATTTAGCGGATGCAGGACTCATGATGTTAGCGGTCCCGGAAGCACTCGCTGGTGGAGCCTTTTTTATGTATTGGTTTCCAAAAATCGTTAACGGCTGGGATACTCCGCCAATGGATTTTAGTGTCGCTGTCTGGGTCGGATTCATCGCCTGCTTTGGGATGGCAACAGAAACGGGCATCATTATGCTGGTATATCTACGCGAAGCGATTGACAAACGAGGTGGACTTGAAGGCATCCAATCGCTCGAAGAACTTCGTGAGGCTGTGATCGATGGTGCGGTCCACCGACTTCGTCCGAAGCTCCTGACGGAAGGCGTTGCGATCATCGCGATCTTTCCAATGGTATTTGCGAGTGGCGTTGGCGGTGAAATTCTTGCACCCATGGCATTGCCGGTTCTTGGGGGCCTCTTGATCTCAGATGAAGTTGTGGACCTTCTCCTACCGGTAAGATTCTATTGGGTGCGGCGAGCGCGTTGGCTTGCTTTGCAGCAGTTAAAGCTATCCAATGTCAATCCATAGAAAGACCAAATGACAATATGACGTCGAGTGAAACGTCTACTGTTTCTTGACTTTACTAGGGTCCAGCGATTCTCACCTACATTGGTACATACTCCACACTGCGGTAGGTTTCGACCTGTCCGAATATTCCGATAAATATGATTCGAGAGGATTCAATGAACACATGGGTCGTAGTAGCAATTCAACTTAGCTGCAATTTTCTGATTTTACCGTTCGATAGATTTGTGTATCGGATTAAGGCAACCTCGTAAGGCCTACTTCATGAGATTGACGTATTTTGCTTGCATGGTTCTTTTGGCGGGATGTCGCCATGCTCCACTTGAGAGAACGCATGCCTTCGTCGCAGTCCAAGTTCCCAGAACGGTGATCGATCGTTCGGACATGGCGACTGAACCGTTACAGATTACGGTAACTAATGACCCTCTGCCGATGCCACTGGACAATTCAGTTGAGGCAGATCGAGTAAATTGTTCTGTTCGGTTGGCTAGCAATATCGTTATGACTAATGAAAGTACAGTTACAAAAAAAGACGATGCTCAGATTTATGATAACGAGGTTGGGTTATCTCTTGAAGCACTAGTAACGCTAGCCCTTGTCAATAATCCAACTATCCCGCAGGCAAGTGCGTTGGTTACGCAACAGCAAGGGCTGACGGAGCAGGCCGGATTGTATCCAAACCCTCAACTTGGCTATTTGCGGTCGGATCCAAGCCAATCCAACAGGAGTCGCACCAGCGGAGCATTCCTTAGCCAAGAATTTGTGACGGCAGGCAAACTGCGACTCGCACAACTAGCAGGTCGATACGACATTAAACTTAGGGAGTGGCAGGTATCCGCCCAGGAGCAGCGGGTGGTGAACGACGTCAGGATTCGTTATTTCGAACTAGTCGGTGCACAGCGATCGTTGCAAGTAACGAAGGAGTTGGTGCAATCTGCGGAGGACGGAATCGCGATTGCATCAGCCCTCGTCGAAGCTCGACAGGGCACGAAGCCTGACGAGCTGATGGCTGAAATGCAACGTTCGTTGGCAACCGGCATGGAAAAAAATGCAAATTACCGCATTGATGCTGCTCGTCGAAGCCTCGCAAATGCTATTGGCATAGAGTCGTTGCCTGAAGGGAACGCGGTCGATTCACAAACGCGCAGTCGAGAGGTGCTTGAATGGGATAAATGTTTGGAGCAACTATATTCAAGTAGCCCATTGCTTCAGTCGCAACTGGCAGAACTAGATGCTGCTCGTACTGAAATTCAATTGTCCCAAGCACAAGCGATCCCTAACTTGAACGTGCAGATGGTTGCGCAACGGGACACGACAGAACGGTACAACAACCTAGGAATTCTTGTTGCGGCTCCGGTTCCGATTTTTAATCGAAACCAAGGCAACATTCGCGCCGCATACGGCATTCTTACGCAACAGTGCCGTGAATACGAGCGATTGAAGCTTGCAATGGCGGATCAATTGAATACATCCTTTCAGAAATATCAGTCTTTATTCGGCGAAGTTGAACGACTGGAATCTGAGGTTATCCCGCGAGCCGATGAGAATTTGAAACTAACGATGGAGGCCTTTCGCGCTGGCCGCCTCGATTTCGCGCGCGTCATTGAAGCTAAGAAACTTTTATATCAATCCAAATTGGCGTGCATCGAGGCTGACATCGAACTTCAGAAATCCTTGATCGAGATCGGAGGCTTGCAGTTGACGGGAGGACTTAACCCAACAGAAGTAGGAACCGCTCTCCAGTCGACACCAGGTTTGGGTGGCAGTGGAACACGCGGTACACTCCTCCAGCAGTTAGAGAGCCAGAAAAATTCGTCAACGAGAAATCTTCCAGGAGCAGTCCAAGGGGGAGATTTCTAATGGTGAGCCGTACCGTGGTTCGGATCCGAAGTGTCCAAATGATACTCAAGTTCATCTCGTTGAGTGTATTGCTTTCCGGTTGTAGGCGGGACCAAGATGACGAAGCGCTAAAAGGAATTAATGAACCCGCAAAGCCAACCAGTCAAAACGTCATTTTTGAGAAAGGGTTGATCGAAGAGCTTGGAATCCAAACCGAGGACGTAAAGCCAATTGAATGGGCGAGGACGCGCAGGGTGTACGGTCGAGTGGTCCCAAACCCTAACGCGACATACGAAATGCAGTCAGCATCGGCCGGTACGATCCATAGTTTGGATAAGCCTTGGCCAAAACTGGGCCAGGAAATCGAAGAAGGCCACATCCTCGGTTATCTAGCCATCCGCATCGCTCCTGAAATACGCCTTGATCTTGAAAATCGGCTTGCAGATGCCCGGTTAAAGACTCCAGAAGAGGAAGAGATCGTGCGTGTACAAACGCGAACCGTGGAGTCCCTGCGACAAGTTACGCAACGGGAAATTCTTTCAAGATCTGAATTCGACTCAGCGATTGTTAATCTCCAACGGTCAAAAATGCAGCTTGAATCGAGTCGCGAATCCGTAAAGCGATTGGAACAGTCGCTGAGTGAAATCGATGACGCCACGCGTAATCAAAAGTCACTATGGAATCAACCGATAGTTGCCTCTCATAGTGGAGTTGTGTCTGAGCTTCATGCCGTGCCAGGTTCGATAGTCGAAGCTGGACGAATGCTACTTCAAATTGTCGATACCCGAATGGCACTCGTTCGACTCGACATTCCAAGCGAGTTTACAACGACATCGATCAATGATTTGAATGTTCAAATTGCGAATGGAGTGTTCAGCGCCAAGCGAGTCGGGCTGTCGTCCACTATCGATACTGCCGGGCAGTTTCAATCTACACTGTTCGAGGTCACTTTGGCGGATGCTGCAACATCGATACGGCCAGGGTTGCAGGCAATTTCTGAATTTCCAGTCGACGGATCTACAATCGGTGCCTTGTTGATTCCGTCATCTGCTGTCGTAGTTCACGAGGGATTGTCCTACGTTTACGTTCAGCTAGATGACAGTGAATTTCAGAGGCGCGAAGTTAACCTACTCCAACGGACTGGCTCCAACTGGATTGTTGAACGCGAAGTGGATGTGAGGTTAGAACATAAATTGGGATTGAATTTGAACCATCGTGTCGTATCGCGTAACGCACAGGTTCTTTTGTCAAA
>JAYVPE010000142.1:0-8637 GCA_043757575.1 Pirellula sp. | reverse complement strand
GCATCGGTCGGACTAGACGACTGGGAATGGGGAGTCACACTCTGGGCCCGCAATCCGCAGTTCCTGAAAGATATTGTGTACACGATGCGATTCGATTCGGCGAGTGCACGCTTCGGCCAGTTCGGCACATTTTACACAGGTTACTTGGCAACGGGACCAGCGATCCTCGATCACTGTATGGTTTAGAGTCCCATTCGAAGCACCGCAAGTGACCTATAAGTATTGGCGAGAACGAATGGTTCTGATTAGAATTGGTTTCTGAGGATCACAAGCAAATGCCAATTCCCACACAAAAAATCCCCCTCCTTCCGTTCGCAGTAGTACTCTTGGCGTCCGCCAGTGCTACTGCCGAGGATGCTCGTCATGCGGAGCGTGCTGCTCAATTCGAACGAGAGATCCGACCTGTCCTCATCAGCCAATGTCTTAAATGCCATGGAGAGACTAAGCAGGAAGGTGGCCTTCGACTCGATTCACTCGCCGGAGTCTTGCTAGGTGGCGATAGCGGTCCGGCTTTGGTCGCTGGGAATCCTGATGAGAGTTTGCTGATCGATGCACTTCATCATCGAGGTCTCGAAATGCCGCCAACCAGTAAATTGCCCGACAAAACAATCGTACATTTCGAACGTTGGGTCGAGGGTGGCGCGCTATGGCCGGAAACGGCAAAAAGACTACGCGAATCGGAAGGGAACATCACGGATACGGATCGTGAGTGGTGGGCGTTTCTTCCTGTTAAGAATGCGGAACCTCCTTTCGAACCTCAAGACACATGGTCAAAAACCGCAGTCGATCGTTTTGTCTGGAAGGCTTTAAAGAATCATGAGATGCAGCCAGCTCCGGTGGCAGACAAGATGACTTTGATTCGACGCTTGTACTTTGATTTGATCGGACTGCCTCCTTCACCAACTGAAGTCGATGCGTTCCTGAAGGATGATTCTCCATCCGCTTTTGAGGCAATCGTGGATAGTCTCTTACTGGATGAACGGTACGGAGAGCACTGGGCTCGTTTTTGGCTCGACTTGGTTCGGTATAGCGAATCGGATGGCTGGAACCAGGATGCGTATCGTCCTCATTTGTGGCGATATCGCGACTACGTGGTCAAAGCATTCAATAGCGATCTTCCTTATCCACGTTTCGTTTTGGATCAATTGGCGGGGGATGAAACAGCAGATGGTAATCCAGACGGACTGATCGCAGCAGGATTCTTACGGTTGGGCATCTACGAATACAATCAACGTGACGCTCGCGGCCAATGGAACGATATCATGAACGAGATGACTGATGTCGCCGGGGACGTATTCTTAGGAATGAGCGTCGCCTGCGCTCGGTGCCATCAGCATAAATTCGATCCGATTCCTCAGAAAGACTATTTCAAGCTACGGGCTTTCTTTGAGCCTGTTTGTTGGCGTGACGACTCGGTCGCGGCAACACTTGCTGAGAAACAAGTGTATCAGGAAAAACTTGCGGTTTGGGAAAAGGGGACACAATCCATCCGTCAACAAATCGCTGAGCTGCTGGAACCGTACGAGAAACGCAAGTGGATAACGACCGTCGATAAGTTTCCATTGGACATTCAAGCATGCTTTCACATGCCAACGAAAGAGCGTACGTCGTGGCAAAACCAAATGGCTTATTTGGTCTCTCGCCAGTATCTAGAAGAAGGTGGCGGCCCCTACAAGGAAATGAAAAAGGAAGAGACTGCCAAGCATGAAGCACTATTGAAGGAACTCGCTACGTTGGATCATCTCAAGCCAAAGCCGCTTCTCGATGTCATGACCGTCAGTGACTTTCCGGGATTGATTTCGCCAACGGTGAATCCCGATGATTCTCGTCGACACAGCATACGTCCTGGATTCCTAGAGGTGTTGTCGTCCGAACTCGGATTGCCAACTGCATCCGAAATTCCTGTGCAGGAGGGTTCGACAGGGCGACGTACGGCGCTGGCTCAATGGATTGGGGATCCTCGCAATCCGCTCACGACGCGTGTAATCGTTAATCGAATCTGGCAACAGCACTTCGGCCAGGGCATCGTATCGACCTCTAACGACTTTGGTCATTTGGGGGATTCACCCACGCACCCTGAACTGCTCGACTGGCTCACGGCAACTTTTATTGAACAGGGGTGGGGTTTCAAGAAGCTTCACAAGAAAATCCTCCTTTCCGCAACTTGGCAACAATCGGCACGACATCCAGAGGCAGCTCGCTATCAAGCATTGGATCCGTCGGAACGGCTCCTTTGGCGTACTCGCGTTCGTCGACTTCAGGCCGAACAAATCCGCGATGCTATATTGACCGCGAGTGGTGAGCTGTCACCTGAAGTAGGAGGTCCGAGTGTAAGCGAGGACAATTCGCGTCGGTCGTTGTATGTAAAGAGCTTGCGCAATCAGAACGACACCTTCCTTCATGGCTTTGACATCGCAAATGGACTGCAAAGCGTCTCCGTTCGCGACACGACAACGACACCCATTCAATCGTTGCTTTTGTTGAATGGCAAGTATGCGTTGGGTCATGCCGATAAATTGTCGCTTAGACTCTTGGCAGAGCAAACGGAGCCTGAGCAAACGCTGCGCAATGCGTTTCGTTGGACTTGGGGTACCGAGCCGAACGAAGCGGAACTAGACAAAGCGCGTCAGTTCGTGAACCTCGGATTACGCGAGGATGCTCAGGCTATCGATTCGAAAAAGTTGGCTGACTTTTGTCATATCCTGTTCAATTCCAACCAATTTCTATACCTGGAGTGACATGTCGTCCGCAATCGAATCAATATCGAGCACCACGCGCAGGGCTTGGCTACAACATAGCGGAATGGGCCTTGGGTCCGTCGCGCTAAATTGGATGCTATCGGGGGACGCGTCCGCAGAAACACATCACCGTCCGCGCGCAAAAAGCGTGATTTGGCTGTTTATGGAAGGTGGGCCAAGCCATTTGGATTTGTTGGACCCCAAGCCGTTGCTCAACAAGCTTGCCGGAAAACCGTTGCCGAGCAGTTTTCGCGAACCCATCACCGCAATGGGAGAAAAGGGTGCACCGCTGCTTGCATCTCCGCGCCGATGGACCCAGTACGGCGAGAGCGGATTGATGGCTTCTGATTGGATACCCAATATTGGCAGTTGCATGGACGATATCGCGGTAATTCGATCGTGCTGGACGAATGGAATCAATCATGCAGGCGGTGTTTGCCAAATGAATACCTGTATTAACGTCGCTGGTCGACCATCCTTGGGCGCGTGGATTCATTACGGGCTTGGATCCGCCAATGAGAACCTGCCCTCATTTGTCGTTATGTGCGATAGCGCTGGACGCCCAGTGAATGGTCCTCGCAATTGGGGAAGCGGTTTCATGCCCGCGTCCAACCAAGGTGTGCGGATTAACGGGACCGATGCAGAGCCCATACCGAATCTGCATTTTCCCGAGGGCCAAACAGGAAGTCGTTTGGAATCCAAACTTGCCTTGCTCAAGCAGTTCAATCAATCGTATGCATTGACTCATCCGCAGCAGACAGAACTTGACGCGCGAATTCGCAGTTATGAGCTGGCGTTCCGAATGCAGGCACAAGCTCCCGAGGCGTTGGATCTTTCCAAAGAAACAGCGAGCACGGAAGAGATGTATGGTCTCGACCGGAAAGAAACTGAAACCTTTGGTCGGAACTGCTTGCTCGCGCGTCGCTTGGTCGAGCGCGGTGTTCGCTTCGTTCAACTGTACAACGGTACTGGCAGCAAGTGGGATTCGCATTCAGGGATCGAAAAAAACCACGCAAGTCTATGCCGTTCGATGGACAAGCCTGTTGCGGGACTGTTGAGAGATTTGAAACAACGTGGATTGTTAGAGGAAACCTTGGTGATCTGGGGTGGTGAGTTTGGAAGAACGCCGATGAGCGAAAAGGGGGACGGGCGAGATCACAATCCCACAGGCTTCTCGATATGGATGGCCGGCGGGGGAGTCAAGGGTGGCCAGACAATCGGCGCGACGGACGAGTTAGGACTGTACGCCGTTGAGGACAAGATGCACGTGCATGACATCCACGCATCCATCCTCTCGCTGATGGGTTTAGACAACATGCGACTGACGTACAACCACAAGGGAAGAATTGAACGACCCACGATCAATGAGGGCCATTTTCAAAAACGTCTAATCGGTGGATAAGCCAGCAAGGAGGATTGAGCCTCCCTGCGATTGGCATTGCAATAGCTTTAGCGTCCGAAACGTAGTGAGAACCCAAAAGGAGAAAAGCCTTGTCCAAACCCTGAATTGTATTGAGGGTAATTGTTATACGTCGGGCGATAACTGTGGTACGACTGATGGCTTAGTTTATCGTGGTAGCGATCATGGTCCAGATCTTGATGCAGTTGAAAATGCTGGTAGGGCGATTGAGCGAACTGATGTTGGTCTGCGTGATATTGCTGACGATGGAATTCATTGTGGCGGAGGTCTTGGTGCAGATCGCTGTACGAGTCGTCGTAAAACCCACGTTGTGAATACCCATACTGCGCCTTCGCATTTGAGGCACCGAATAATGCCATCGAAGTACCAAGAAGTGTAGTTAGAAAAGCGTTGCGAAACATATCAAAACTCCCAGTTAGGTTCTTGCTTGTCGCCAGCAGGTGTGTACGTTTCAATCCGATGAACGCGCGACTGAGGGGCTTTTCCATTCCCACGTTAATCATAAAATGCATTGCACGTGCCAAAGGCTGGTTGAAAGGAAAATTACTAGCTAAAAGAAAGCGAGCTACAGCGAGCTACCAAGATTCAAGGGCATTTCTGGCGAAAATACTATCTGAAACATGGCCCAACTAGGTTTAATGCAACTAAGTTTAATGCAACTAGGATGCAGTCACTTTGAATACGCAGTGAATCTGTTTGAGCAAGTCATTCTGAGGAATAGGACCAGGGAGTTTCTTCATTCATCAGTGGACTTCAAGGACTTCGCCACGCTCATTCCAAGAGACTGCAAGCGATTTCGAAGGGTTGTCCGGGATATTCCTAACATCTCAGCAGCTTGAGCCTGATGGCCCTCCACATGATCAAGTACTTGCTCGTAAAGGATTTTATCGACTTCAGCATGAACTGCATCATTCAGATCAGGTTCGTTTGCATCAATGAGTTGTCGTATAAATGTTCGCAAGTCAGCGTAACGGGATAGCTCCTCAGAATCGCCAAACACGGAATCAATCGGTTCGAGACACACTTGACGGGATTTCAATGACTCAGGCAGACAATCCGAAGTGATGACATCAATGGTTGATCGCACAATTGCGTACTTGATCGCGCTTTGAAGTTCACGAATATTGCCAGGCCACTGATGTTTGAGCATTGCTTCCATGCATTCTTCGGAGACACGAAGATTTCCTTTTCCTAAATCAAGACCGAATCGATGAACAAAGTACTGTACGAGATGTGGTATGTCTTCGAGTCTCTCGCGCAAGGCTGGGAGGCGAATGGTGAAGGTATTCAGTCGATAGAAAAGATCGTCCCGAAAAGTCTTCGCAGCAATCGCTTTTTCTAAATTGCAGTTGGTGGCGGCAATGATTCGGACATCCGATTGGATGGTCTCACTGCTGCCCACACGTTCGAAGCAACCATCCTGTAGAATCCGAAGAACTTTAGCTTGCGCCGCGATGCTCATATCTCCGATTTCGTCTAGGAATAGCGTCCCCGTGTGGGCCTGTTCAAATTTGCCAATGCGCTTTCGGTCGGCGCTTGTGAAAGCCCCTTTTTCGTGGCCAAACAATTCGCTTTCCAAGAGATGCTCTGGTATGGCTGCGCAGTTGATTGCCAAAAACGGGTTTTTGGCGCGTGAGCTATGCTGGTAGATTGCCCGGGCGACCAACTCTTTTCCAGTTCCGCTTTCTCCAAGTATCAGCACATTTACCTTTTGAGGTGCAACACGGCCAATTTCTTTATAAGCATCCTGCATGGCCCTCGAATTTCCGACAATTCTGTCAACAACCATGCCGCCAGCTTCCTTTGTCGGCTCTTGATCGAAGACTGCGGAAACACGTCTGATACGGCTCAGTTCAATTGCTTTGGCAACAGTCTCTTTCAATTCGTTCAAGTCGTAGGGCTTAAGAAGGTACTCAAATGCACCTCGCTTCATCGCTTCGATTGCGGTATCGGTAGTCGCGTGAGCAGTAATAATGATGACCGGTAAATGCGGATCGACCTCACGCATCCTTTGAAAAGCGTCTAGGCCAGACATGTCGGGCAATCGAACATCGCAAACCACTACATCGGGATGGTGGTCACAGACAGCTTGAATTCCTGCCTTGGCTGTTTCCACGGATAAGATCTTCAGATTCTCTGCTCGTAGTCCCTTTTCCATCGCATACAGGACACTCGGTTCGTCATCTACAAGCAACAATGTCGGCATGCTTACTTTTCTAGTCGGAATCGCATTGAATTGCGATCGTTTGGAGGAATGGTGTGGCCAAGTGTGGCACAGCACTCCGTGTTTAGATTCTCGACACAGTGTGCTGAGAATCACCTCGTGTTGCCTCGATACAAAGCGAAAGTGCGTGACAACTACTATACCACAAGCGTGGATGGACTCGTTCCCTCGATCGCCATACACCCACCTGACGGGAGGAGTACGGTAAACATTGCTCCTCCTTGCTGCAGATTCTCAGCCGTTATATTGCCCTCGTGTTCTTCGACAATTCGCCGACATATAGCCAAGCCAATACCTGTGCCTGTCTCCTTGGTACTAAAGAAAGGATCGAAGATGCGATCGATCCACTTGGAATCGATCCCTGGACCGGCATCACCAACCAAAACTTCAACCCAATCCTCTTCTGTTAGAGGGGCCGTCGATCGCAATCGAATCCAAACTTTTCCTCCGTTGGGTTGAGCATCGATTGCATTCAATACCAAGTTGAGCAGGACTTGTTGGATCTGTTGCGGATCCGCATTGAGCATGATGTCGGATAACGGGGGATCGAAGTCGATTTGCACCTCTTGTCGTTCGGCTCGACGCTTAGTCAACTGCACCGTTCGCAGGATGATATGTGAGATGTTCGCCAGGCGGCGAGAGAGCCTCGGCGGCCTTGCGAAGTCAAGGAAGGTCTGTACCAACTCGTTTAATCGTTCTATTTCAGTGTCCAAGACTTCGATGTCACGGTTGTCTAGTGCGGCACCACCCCCTTGCTGGCGAGCCATTTGGACGAGCGACCGCATGGCCGTAAGTGGATTGCGAATTTCATGAGCAAGCCCAGCTGCCATTTGACTGAGGGCAGTTAACTGTTCGGCCCGAAGCATTTTCTTTTGGCTTTCCTGCAGCCGTTGAACCGTCAAGCCAACGCGATTCGCCATTTCATCGAGCGACTCGCGAATCTCGGTTAGGTTGCATTGCGTACTAATCTTCAAAGGACCGACGACCTCATTTAGCATTCCGGAAGCGGCATGCACAGGAATGTTCAATTCGATGATGGATTGATGAACTTTTCGAGCAACCGCGATCCCAGCCGTGAGTCCACCTATTGCACCGAATGTCACGAGCAGAAGTAGCGTCAAGCTCACGCGATCCGCGATCAACTCGCTGCCTTGGCTCATTTCCTCCAACCGTGCTTGTTGGGCTTCTCGATGTTGAGTGGCCCGAGGAATGAGTTCCTTTGAAATAGAGGTTTGGATCAACCGCGAAACGGCATTTTGTTGTTCCGGTGTTGTCGGTCTGACGATCTTGGCGAATTGTTGTTCGAAGGCGACAAACTCACGGCGGATCTCGACCAGCTTCGGCTCCCCATCGTAAAGGTAGCTTAAGGCTTCGGTCGTATTGAGCAGATCCTCTACTTTTTCCGTGGCTCGCTTGGCAAATTCCAAATACTCCGCATCGCCGGTGATAACAAACTCGTTGAGGTTGGTGCGAAGTTCTCGAAGTTCATTTTCCAGTGATTGAGACGCATTGGAGGTTGCAATACTTTTGGAGATGAGATCCGTTGACTGCTGTTGCATGGAATGAACGTACCAAGCCGTAAATGCACCTAATCCAAGCAACAACAGGCTAACGCCCAACAATGGTGCCGTCACTCGAAACACAAAACGAGTCGACATGAAATCAAGCCTTGATTACGGATTATTCACAATACCAAAACCAGCAGGTTTATTTGGTCTCGAAACTGGCATGTCAATCGCGGCTGGTAAAGAGAGTCTCGCATGAATACTCAAAAAAGTCTCGACAGTTTTCATGGAAAAGAAATAAACATTCGTGCCTCTATCGGTTTTTCTCCTAGATCACCTTCGTATGCCAAAAATCCAGTTGCCGACTGACCACTTCGGTCGCTATGTCTAACGTTTCATCCCTTTTCGTGGTCGGCGAATTTGGTACGAGTTTCGATTCTACTCTTCCCATTTCCGCATGCGGCTTTAAAAGAATAATTGGCTGCGATTGAACAAAGTAGGCTTCGATGACACACATGACAAAACTCCATTGGAAAGACCCGATACCTTTTTTGAAGTGCAACGAGTCCCTCAGTTCGCATTTTTCATGCCAAAGCAAGTAAACAACGAAACGCAACCAATATGGCCAGAGAATAGAGCCGATTTGCGTTCGTTCGACGAACGGGAGTCAGATAGTTAGCATTCGGCGAATCTAGCGATCTTTAGCCCATAAATTGATCTTCGTGGCTAGTTTTAGTCCTTCCACTGACA
>JAYVPE010000141.1:0-8706 GCA_043757575.1 Pirellula sp. | reverse complement strand
TGACTTGGCCAATTCTCGCGATGGGCTCGCCTGTGTCAAAGTGAAAGACTTCTTGAAAATCAAGTGACTTGTATTGCTTGCCCCAGCGGATCGGATTGATAGTCAACACAGAAGATTAAGCTCCAAAGAACGGTTGGATATTACACTTACCAAGGATTGCAGGTGTTTAACTAGTAAACGCCCACGGTCGTCGAGGACGCAAAGGCTCTATACGGTCTGACGCCACTTACGCCATCCCACGGATATTTCTTGTAGGGCATTTCACGTTCACCTTCGTCTCGTTCGAGGAAACCAGGTACAAAAAATTCTTTAGTCATCGTGTAAAGTTTAACACGCCCCGTTTCCCCGTATCCAACAACCTTGGTGTGGTCGTCGAAATCGACAACTTCAACAACAGCACGAGGCTGCGGAGCATAGTAAGCAATCGTGTACCCGTCATCGATTGTCACTGGTCTTGAACAAGCCAACCCCATGAGTGTGTTGCCATAGGTGGGCGTCATATAAACGCCGCTTTCCTCGGCTGGGCCACCGAGTAGTTCTTCGACACAGAAGCGAGTCCATTGCGGTGTAAACTCGGTCCCACCTGAAAAAATTCCAGTAATTCCAATCTCCTGGATACTCGTGTCTTTCTCAGCAAGACCCGCTGCGAGCGACTCGAGTAACTTGGGAGTCGTGAACATGCATTTGATATCATGATTCGCAGTCAAAACAGTGATCGCTTGATCAATGCAGTGCCGTTTGTATTCTTCCAAATGTTCCATCCAACCCTTCTTAATAAGTTTGACCACCCAGCGAGGATCCAAATCGATGCAAAAACAGATACCGCCGCGATATTGGCAAAGGTGCTCGATGGCCAATCGAAGTCGCCGTGGACCAGATGGGCCGAGCATCAGCCAGTTCGATCCTTTTGGGAAATACTCATCCGGTAGCGTGTGACTGAAAAGCTCGTAATCGATTCTGAAGTCATCGATTACCATTCGACTTTTGGGTATCCCAGTCGTGCCGCCTGTTTCAAATACGTAAGTTGGCTTTCCGAGCAAACCCTTCGGTATCCATCGGTTAATCGGGCCGCCTCGAAGCCATTCGTCTTCAAACTCTGGGAACTTCTTCAAGTCATCAAACACCTTGACTTCTTTGAGCGGATCGAACTTAAACTCCGCTTTTTTCGCTAACCAAAACGGGGATCCCGTCGAATCGTGAAAGTGCCACTGCACGGTTTCATACGTTTGTTTGTCCAGGGTTTGTTTTGCGTTTACGGTTTGCTCGTTGGTGGCCAACCAAGCAGGTGTTGAAACGGTCATGGAATGGATAGTACGGAAAGAGGCTTGGAGTGATCGAACGACTGCACGCTAATGGGAACTGGTATCGGCTGAAACATTGTAACCGAATTTCAAGACGTGCAAAACGCATGCTTCTCAAAAAGCCCTGCCATCTCGTCGCTTGGGTCCACAGCGGGAGAATTCGAAAACCACCCAGCCCATACGAAGTTCGCTACAACCGGTTAGACCATTTAAGTATACATTCGCCTAACGCTGCAGTCGCATCGCGATAGGAATGGTCGGCATTGGAAACAACGCAAATCGTATGTTTTTCAGAATCCTTGGATTGGATTGCCAATTGCTTTTTCAGTTCGATGTCAGCATCTTTGAAATTCGCAGATCCACACTCAACTTCAATTTGTCCAAACGTCCAAAGCGTCGGTATGCAAATTTCATTTGCCATTGCTAGGTAGTCGTATTTTTCACCGCTACCGTACTTGTCTCTGTAGGTCGCGGCGCAAACCCACATTGGTAAAGGCCAACGAACTTTCATTACCGAATCCGGGTGCCCTGCATCGCACTTTTGATTGGCCTCTTGCAAATGCTTTAGAAAAACGGTTCCTCGGACAGGATCGCGAAGCAGCAGTTCTGTATTAAGCCTTGGCGGTGACACAGCCACCAATGCCCTCAGACTCTCGTTATTCTTGAGGCTCCACAACAGGCACTTAATCGCGCCAAGGCTATGGCCTAACAACGAAATGCTTTGAATTCCTTTTTGAATCAAGAACTGAAACCAAGCATCCAAATCGAGCTGACTTGAAGCAATAGTTTCGATTTGCGACCCGACACGCATCGGTGTAGGTCCGGAATTGAAACTCAAAATGTCGTGTCCTCGTGTATTGATGAGGAGCACTGCGGCATCCTCGCTTGCCAGTTGTCTGCTCAGTTCTAAAAGTAAGCTCGAGCTATAGAAATTACTATTGACACCGTGTACCAGGATCCAGGCATGAATTGACCGACTGGGTGCAGACAAAAAACCATGCAGTCGAACGCCGTCGGTTGTATTGGTTTGAACTAATGTTCCGAGCATTGCAATCCGCTTGTATCACAAAAAAGCCATCGAACAAAGCGATGGCCTTATGCAGTCAATTTGCAACGACAAGATTACGGTCTGACTGGACTGACGATCGGCGCATTGTTGTTGTTGTCGTTCGCAGCAGCAATACCAGCGACGGCTGCAAGGCCAGCGATTGCTGCAATTCCACCTAAGCCACCGAGGCCGCCGCGACCACCGCCACCGAATCCACCGCCGCCTCCACCACCGTATCCGCCGCCACCGAATCCACCACCACAACCGCAGGTTGGAGGCCTTCCACACTGATCTACCGGAACGGCACACGCGTCTACAACCGGAACTTGTACGATATTTTGCACTGGTTGTTCGCAAACAGCTACTTCGCAACATTGAACAACTTCGACATTCATTTGCCCGCATGCGTGGCCATGGATCGAAACAAATCGGCTTCCATCAGCACCGACCAAAGCAGTCTCGCTTCCAACCAATTGGAACGACGTTGCAGCGAATCCGGAGCTGCCAGCAGCTACGAATCCATAAACACCTGGCCGAAGCCCGTCGAGGCTAAATTTACCACTCTTGTCAGCTTTTGCTCGCGATACTTCCTCGCCATTTTTGAGAACGTAAACTACCATCTCGCTCATGTCAGCCGCCTGGGGGACCGAGCCGAGTTGCCCGGACAACCTTCCATTTGCATCCAACTTGACGAAATGAGACATACCAAAAGAGCGGGAACCACCCAAAGGATCCGTGGAGACTTTTGGCTGATTCGATCGCACCGCGTACGTAGGAACCGTCTGAGAACGAAGGATTTCTTTGACTCTTAACCCGGCTGGTCGAACTACACGCACTTCGACTGAACTATTCAGATGATTATTTGTCGAATCCAACACTTGAAGTGAAAATGCCGCTATCGATTCATTGGTCCGTGTGATCAAAGAATAAGAGCCTGTTTTGAGGTTTTCAAATTTGAAAGAGCCTGTTTCGTCGGCCGTCGTTTGATAAGCTACTTCACCATCGCGTACCAATGCAACCGGAAGCCCGGCCAAGGGCAATTTGTCGTTGTCTGCCAATTGGACCAAACTACCGCTAATCGAGTTGTTCTTGTCCAAACAAACCCATTGATTACTGAACAACTGGTTCAAAACAGAAACCGATTGCATTTCGATTGCTGGGCTGCTCTCATCTGCCGTTAAAAAACTAGGGGCCATCCCCGCAGACAAACCTGTGGACAATACCAAGGCAAAGGCTTTTGCAAAGCTCTTTGCACGCGATCTAGATCTCATGATGTGAATTCCTGACTTAGAGAAACAACTCTTATCTCGAAAAAGTTCCTGCAAATTTATACCGTTTAAAGGACGCTGGCTCAAGCTTTTTTTGATGGAAAATTCAGAAAAATCGTTAAATAACCCGCCTTCTGAATAGTACCACAACTCATTTATTGATGGGCTGGAGGGAGTTTTTGTTCCCGGTTCCATCTCGGTTTTGAAAGATCGGTGAAACACGTCCGGGGTTGTCGTTTAGGCGAGGGCCAGTCCTGAAATCCAAAACCCCCGACTTCATAGAGTTCCCCAGCGGCGAAACTTCGTTGGCACCCGACCCCCGTAGCCATCCCATTAGCTTGTCCAAGTTGATCCGGCTAATTCCCATCGATTTTGCTTGAGATTCAAGAATTCCACGCTCTTTCGCTGCTGCTGTTTCGGTTGAATCTAATTCCAAGCCACGCACTTTGAAATCTTCACCCATCACCATCCAACGCGTATCGACGCTCAGTTGACCCACAACTTTCCCGGCAGGTGCTAAATCGACGGTGACTCTCCCGCCATTTTGTTCAATCAGAGCTTTAACCGTTTCACGATCATCTTTGCCGTCTCCATCAATATCCATTTTACCGACCAGAGCAAATTCGACTTTTCGTCCTGGTTGCCAAGCCGGTGAATAAATGGAATCACCTCTCAGGATGGTGGTAGGCGCTCGGTCCGACAATACTTTGCATCTCGAAAGATGCTCAGAGCCGGAGATCACCTCGACCACTTCGATTCTCGCCTTTGGCTTTGCGTCAGCCACCCGACTGACATCCGAATTCACGACTCCAAAACTAACGCCAGGTCGCAATCCATCTGCCCGGCCAAGATTGATGTAAACGGTTTCACCACCATTCGCAACCTCCGTAATCTTGCCCTGCACATACTGAAAATCCTCGCCCTGAATTTCATCCAATTTGCGGACAAGTGAATCCAAGCGTTTTTCTAGTTCTCCATTCGAGACCTGCGATTTGTCAAATTTTGCGGTTACTTCTCTGTTCTTCTTTTCGAGCGATTTCAACAAGGTATTCTTGTCGGCTTCGATTTTACTAATCATTTCCTGTTGAGCTTTTATGTCCTCGGTATACTTTACAAGCTCCTTGTCTCGGAGGTTTGACAAATCCTGGGCGTTTTGCTTCTCCGCTTCTCGAGCTTTGGTTTCCTGAGAAAGCTTTGAATCGAACTCGTCCTTAAGTGCTATTTGCGTCTTTCCTAAGGAATCCACCTGCCGGTTCCGGTCACGCAGTTCCTGCATCAACGTGGTGACTAACTTGGTGTAATTCCGATCCGTCGCACCCGGTCCAAAGAGAGCCATATTGTTCGTATAGGTTTTGATTGCAGCGTTCAGTTGCTCATCGGCAGTTACCGACGAAACCAATTGATTGAACTCGGCCTCACTGATTGGCTTGCCGACTCCAAGCATGCTTTCCAAAAGTTGCCGACGGTTGTTTTCTACCCGCAATGCGTCTTGGGCTGCCTGTTCTTTTTCATTGGCTGCCTCCACAGTCTTGGAGTTCGTTCCTGACTGGAAAATCACAAAAGCCATCGCTCCTAGGCAAGCGAGGCTAACAATTGACATGACGGTAACGTAGGCTTGCCATACAGAAACGTTGCGATCGCGAGCCATAAAAAACCTCAAAAACGCTGAAGAGATGGAACGATTAGATTCAGGAAAAAGGTTTAATCAGCCCAAAGTGATCCGGGCCGACATCGTCGAATTAACTTATTTTCGCCTTCATCCGTCTGTAGCATCCTAAATCCTCGCAGTCCAGCCGTCAAACATTCTCCATCAGCTCTCTTCAAATTCTGCGAAACAAGTTCTTTCGAAACGATTCTTTTTAGACCTCATTTCCCGCAAACCCTCGCAGTAGTACGATTAATCATGATCTGTCGAATGTTCCGTCAACAACTTTCGCCGTGTGAAATCAGATTTCTTGTTCGCAACTTTCTTGAACTTGAATTACCATTCATGAGAGGACGCTTCCTGTTTTCACTGAGCACAATCCATGAAATTCCAACCGATTCCTAGCCGATTTCTCGTCATTTTTTTGACGAGCATCTTCATTGCCCATTTTTGCTCAACGAATCTCGCTTGGGCAGAAGCCGACAAAGCCGAACGCGACCATGGAGATTTGGCGACAATTGGATTGGTCATTCAGTGGGAATCGAATATCGGCGGAGCACCGCCTGCAAATGGCCCACAAAGCCTCGTTGTATGGCCGCATACCACTGCAAAGCGCGAGTACGTAACCGTGCGAAACGGCAGTCGTGTGATAGAGCGAATACGCGGAGAAGAGGTGGACCAAAAAGCTTTGGAAGCAGCAATTTTCCGAGGTGAAAAACTGCTGAAGACACCACGGCTTGGTCTGGAAGGCGCGAAAATGAAAGCCGAAAAGCTTGTCGCTACTTATAAAATTCTGGGACGAAAAGTTGAAACCGAATCGTACAGCCAACGACTCGTCTATGCCGTATCCCTTACAACCAACGGCATTATTCAAGTGATAGATGCGGAAACGGGCGCAGTGATTTGGAGAACCGAAGCCGGTAATTCCACATTACCCATGTTTGGTCCAGGTGTCTCCGACGAATATGTCGCAGTCACCAACGGCAACATGTTTTACGTCTACGAATTAATGACAGGGAATATTGTCACTTCTCGCCAGCTTGCCTTTACGCCGACCGCTAGTCCTTGCGTATTAATGGATAAAGTAATTGTGCCTTCGATCGATGGTCGGCTAGTTACTTACGACATCAAAAAAGAGGTTACTCCCCTAGGGATCATTCGAATAGGAACTGAAAACCGCCTCGGGACTACGATCTCCGCGAATCACCGCTTTTTAAGTTGGCCTACAGGAAAACGGTTGGTCCAAGCTCGAATGGAAAAGACTCCTACTCTTTGGACCTATGCGAGTCTTAATGAACCTATTGTTGGCTTACCGATTGCAACACAAAATGGTTTTTTAGCATCGACAATTTACGGCACGGTTTTTCACTGTTCAACAACTCGAGATGACACCGTGCTTTGGAAATCACGATTAGCTGTCCAAATAACTCAATCGCCAATTGCGAACAAGGATTTAGCGTTTTTCGTCAGTGACGAAGGATTGCTCTTTGCGTTACGCTTAGCAGATGGTGTCGACGCTTGGGGACACCAACCAAAGAACGTCCGGAATGTGATCGCGGTAGGAAAGGCTCATGTCTATATCAAAGACTCACGAAACTCACTAGTAGCGATCGAATTGGCTACCGGTTTAGTCTCGGGACGTTCCGATTTGATTCTGCCAGATGTCCTTCCCAACACCATCAACGACAGGCTTTTCTTTATCACCAAACAGGGCCAAGTGACATGTCTTCGCGAAGCCGATGCAACCCTTCCCACTTTCTCCACCGAGTTTTCGGGAGTTGTTGCCCCTGCTCCGATCAAGCAAACTAAGCCCGAAGATGGGCAATCGCAACCCACAGAGGAGGATGCCAACGTATTCGAGGGTGCGGGCGCGATGAACGACGCAGCAGCATCGGATCCATTCGGTACCGATCCACCCTGAGCCTAAATATCCTTGAGCCTAAATATAACGTCCAGTAACCGACAATCTATTGGTTCGAATCGACTGGACATCCCCAGTCGCAATGATCTTGCCCCCCGACTCACCCGCGCCAGGCCCCAATTCAATTAAGTGATCTGCGGAACAAATAATCTGCTGGTTGTGCTCAATCACCAATACACTATTTCCGCAGTCTATCAATGCATTGATGCATTGGAGCAACTTTTCCACATCGCTGAAGTGCAATCCGGTCGTTGGTTCATCCAGTACAATTAACTTGCCTCGTGTTACATCCACTCCTGCGCGGCGATGACTGAGATCCAGTTGGCTAGCAAGCTTGAGACGCATCGACTCGCCTGCTGACAAAGTGGAGAGACTTCGACCCAGTGGCAAGTATCCTAATCCAATTTCAATTAACGGTTTCAAACGGGCTTGAACCTTAGCGTTCCCGCGAAAAAAGGAATTCGCGCGTTCGACGCTCATCTCTAAGACTTCTGAAATATTCAAATCTCGAAAACGAACCTCCAACACCTCTGGACGAAATCGCTTTCCATCACAATCTTGACAAGGCAATTGAACGTCGGCCATAAACTGCATATCGATCGTTGTGAACCCGAGCCCTTCACATGTTGGACATCTGCCTATGTCACTATTGAAACTAAAATGCCCTGCACCAAATCGTCGCATCTTGGCATCGGGTGTCTCTGAAAAAACTTGTCGAATTTCATCCATGGCTTTCGAATAGGTGACCGGACTGCTGCGTATCGATCGCTGAATCGGACTTTGATCGATCGCCAAACATCCTTCGATATGTTCCATTCCGAACAAACTGGCAAAAGACAATCCGGCGTCTGCTTCATCATCGAACACTCTGTCGATTGCTGGGCAGAACGTGTCCAAGATCAACGTGCTCTTGCCCGACCCGCTTGGACCAATCATGACCGTCAAGCACTTCAATGGAATACGAAGCTCTTCGACTTGCAGATTGCGTCCACTCGCACCGCGCATCCCAATCCATTCACGCCCAATCGACCTCGAACTTCGCTGTGCCCTGCGTCTCCCACTTAGATACTCACCTGTCACGCATTTACCGATTAGCATCTCACTTGGCGTTCCATTGAACGTTACATATCCACCGAGTTCACCCGCTTGTGGCCCAATTTCAACGACTCGATCTGCGATTCGCATCAAGTACGGCTCATGTTCAACTAAGATCACGGTGTTCCCTCGATCCCGGAGAGCCAATATTGCACTGGCCATGCGTTCGGTGTCCTGCGGGTGCAAGCCCACCGTCGGTTCATCAAAAACGTAAAGCATGTCGACCAAGCTGGAACCCAACAAAGTCGTCATCATGACCCGCTGCGACTCACCGCTGCTCAATGTGTGCAGCGGCCTGGCTAGGCATAGGTATCCTAAACCCACTGACTGTAGATACTCCATCCTGGCAAGCACTTGACGCTGGGGCTCAGAAGCCACGTACCGCGAGCGTTTCTCAGCTGCAAGCATCACGTTGGAGGGTTCTATCA
>JAYVPE010000140.1:0-8719 GCA_043757575.1 Pirellula sp. | reverse complement strand
CGGCTCGTGGTCGCAAGGTAGCCAACGAGTTTGTTGGTTCGTTCACCGACTACGCCGCATGCGTCGAAGTCCAGTAGGATTCGATCGAGAAGGTTTTCACTCTTGAGTAACTCCAAGGCTGCGGCCTTGTCCACGTCGGTGATTTCAATTTTGACTTGCTTGACCGCTTGCGCGGTTGCAATGGCCGTTTCTTGTAGCTCTTCGAGTTTCAAGAGGACTTTGCCGAGGTCGCGCTTGATGGTCTCTTCGTCGATTAATAGTTCTTTGCTGGCTTCTTTGATGAACAAGTTCCGGCTTCTTGCTGCGTACATGTCGAGTGTATCGATGAAGAAGCATTCGGCTTTGCGAACGAGAACATTGACCTTGAGAACGTCGAACGCACCGTTCTTTTCAAGACCTCGAACGCGGTACGATCGGTTCCCGATCGGAATGATGATTTCGTTGTCTTTGACTTCCGCATCGACCGTTGCTTTCGCAATGGCTTGTAGCGGTGAGGCGGCTGGTTGTTGCTTTGAAGAGGCTTGAGGGATGAGGCTTGAGACTTGAGGTAAACCCAACCCCGTGCTAGCGCGCTGGGGCTCATCGGTGATGGCTTTTGCTGCTTGTTCAGCAGCTAAAAGAGAAGAAGGGCTGTTGGTCGTAGTCGCTGGCTCGACATCCTTTTCCTTTTTAGCTGCTGCGTTTGTTTCTACTTCGGTTTGCACCGTCGCAGCTTGCTCCTTTGCAATCGCATCGCGGGCGTCTTTGAGGAAGTTGGGCGTTAGTGTTGTGATTTCTGGCTGTGCTTTTCCGTTGCCTTGCCATTCCGCATTGCGAATAGCAAGCCCAAGTGACGCATGACCTGGCTGGCCTTTGTCTGAGCCCATTTGAAGCTTCGATGCGTATTCGTTCGCATCTTGTCCGCTTGGGAATTTAACACGGAACGCGTCAATACCGACCGCGTTGAGCCGCTTGGCGGCTTCGTCTGCACCATGGTTTCCGGCGTTGTCGTTATCGAATGCGATCAACACGCGTTTGATGTTGCTGTTTTGGATCGCTTCAAGCAGCTCATCGGTAAAGCCATTCGTCCCGAACGTGCACGTTACGTTGCGATATCCGGCTACCCAGAACGTTAACGCATCGATAATCGACTCGCAGAGAATGATTTCTTCGTAACTTTGAAGGGCTTCGAAGTTGAAGATGCCCGCCAGTGGGCTTGGCAAGTAGAAGTGACGCATCTTGTTCTTGCCGCCATTGTCCAGGCGACGCCCATAAATCTGGACGATCT
Organism: Pirellula sp.; assembly: GCA_043757575.1. GTDB lineage: Bacteria > Planctomycetota > Planctomycetia > Pirellulales > Pirellulaceae > JBKCUI01. The sequence continues at coordinate 7,452 of JAYVPE010000140.1, read as the reverse complement.
CACCTTTGGTGTTCATCAGCGGAAACGTAATGCATCCGCGAAGATGCTCATGGCCCGTGTCTCGCAAGATTCCGATTTCCTCAAGCGATTCTCGCATCGTGGAACCGGTTTTGTTCCCCTGCTTGGGTGGAACTCGCAAGCCTAACGTTCGATCAACGAACCCGATCTTGAATCGGTCGACGATCTCCGAATGAGTTAAACCGCGTTTTTCCAAGTAGGCCAGTGCATCGGTATTGCCCTTCAAGCGTTCGTGGTAGTAGTTCGCCGTCGATAGCAGTAGCTCTTGCTGATTGGCTGTAAACGACAGCGGGCATTCGAGCGTTCTGGGATTTCCGTAAACGGCTGGTTTGCTGACCACATTTTCCAAGAGCAAGTCCATGGCATGGGTGAACGAACATTTCTTGGCATGCATGACCCATTCGATAACGTCGCCACCTTTCTGGCATTCGCCATTGCATAGCCATACGTTTTTATCGCTGTTGACGCACAACGATGGGTCGCTGTCATCGTGAATCGGGCAACGCCCAATCCATTCACCTGGCTTGCTTTCCCGCTTCTTGAGCACTGTTCCGCAGCTTTGAATGAGTGCGATGATGTCCGTATCTCGCTTGATCCGTTCAATTTCCTCGGGGCTGAATCTGGCCATGATTTCGGTCTCCACTGGGTTTCGGTCGTACTATTTCGAAAAATCCAAGATTTTTCTTTTGTGCGCACTCTATGCCTGTTGGTAATTCGTGTCAATCATGCCTATTGGTAATTTTGTCGATTTCGAGATATCTAGGGAGAAGTAACAGTGGACAGTGAAGCCTTGCGGGAGTTTTTTGACGTGGCGACTCGCCTACAACGTAAACCTAGTGACGACATCGGTAATCCAGAGCTTGGAGCAAGAGTTGCTCAACTTCGAAAGGCTGCCGGTTTATCGCAACTACAACTTGCCGAGAAGCTCGGCGTTACTCAGCCTCTCATTTCTCGCTATGAGAAGGGCGATAGGCGAATGTATGACGATCTCATCGTTGAGATGGCGAAAGCTCTAAAGGTAACGCCTAACGATCTGCTTGGCGTTTCGCCATCCAAGCCCACCACTCCAGACGTGCAATCAATCTCGCGCCGAATGATCAAGTATCTAAAGAAGGTTGAGGCTCTGCCAAGACGCGCTCAAGATAAGGTTATCACTACTATTGAATTGGCTCTCAAGGGCGCGACCGATTGCTAACGCAAGGCTCGAATGCTTCGAACGTAACTAGCTCGTTACCGCGTTCGGGCTTTACGATGATCGAGTCTCAATGCGCTCCGCTATCGCTGCGCCAAGTGTGAAGACTCAATCATCTCCAAGCCCGAACGCTACCAACTCTGGCAAGTTTGAATGTTATTCCTTACGGGTCGATCAAGGTTTTCTAGAATTGATTCCGGTCTTGGCTGGTTTAATAGCAAGGCTCATCCCGTTTGTTAGCAAGGCCATCTCGAGAACGGGCGATGAGCGAATCCATCAGCGAGACTCGTCTATCAACAGTGCTCGCATGCGGCTTTTCTTGAAGCGAACAACTGGCTCTGAGTGAGTCACTTAGCAAGTCACAATCGGCTGTCGCTGGTTCGCGGCTGCTCTGGCCAAGGTTCCCCGCTACGTCCTGCGCAACTCTCTCATTCGCAGTGCCTCATTCGTTCGTAGCTTGGACTTCGCTTGCGTAAATGATGTTTTGCAACGTTGCGTCCTGCCGGTTGTTTGAACGGCCATCTGCATTGGGCGGCGCTTTTGATGTACTGCGAAACGCAGAACATCAACGCTTGCCCATGCCTTGCGATCAACTTCGAGTGCCATTGGGGAACAACGCTTCGAGCTTTGGAAACATTGACGAATGGTACTTGATGCAAGCCATCTTGCTTGCGCCGATTCTGAACTGCACTGGCCAAGGTTTTGTGCCTGGCTGGCTAGGCATTGGGCAACGCTTCGGTACTTGGTTTGGCTTTAGAAAGATAGATGGCGTGGAAGCAGCTATCCTACCGGAGATTCTGAACATTGTACTGCGGGCGGAACTGCGCTTAGATGATGTGCGATGGGTATCGCTTCGCGTACCCGCACATCATCACGCTACGCCGCCGCCTTGCAACAGGGCTGGCCCTCCACCGCTCGGGCCTTGGGGGCCCGAGCTACGGCCCTCTTTAATCGGAATTCGGGATCGTCCCTCATCGGAACTTACGCGGGCGTCCTGCCCTGGCTACGGCTACGCACGGTCTTACGGCATCCATGCCTTCGGACACGCGGCGGGGATTCGGTCGCCGCGAAGAGACTCTCAACTGGACACTTGGTCTATGTAAGAACGAGCCATGAATACTTGTGGTGTGGTACTTGGTTCGCGCGGCTCGGTCATCCCCGACGCTCGTGCTTCGCCTCCGCGGGCTGGGACTCGCTAATCGCTCGGTCTGATGGGCAATCGGCTCCGCTGTTGCATGAACTCATCGAACGAACCAACCACTGAACGACGGCTTAGCTTGGAACGGTTGCTCGTGTCTGCCCGCTCTCGTGCCGCTTGCCCATCAGACTGGCTTCCATGCCATCCCAGCCGTACAATCGGCGGCATCCGTGACCGCCGTTTTCACTTCGTACTTTGCTGACAGACCAGCGGCCAAGATGAGGTTTTGCAGCGGGCAATGTTCGCAACTGCCGCCGACATGCGGCGGCGACCGTCATTATCTATTCGTTGGAAGCATCTTTGTCGCCGCCTGTACAGCACGATGGCAGGTCGAGCGCATCGGACTGCTCGAACGTGCCAATCGATCCCGACCATCAGCATCGCAAGACGAGTACACATTCCGCCCGAAGGTTACGTATCTGGTGACGCGACGATTTCTTTGGGGCGGTTTGAAGAAACGCAAACACAATGAATTCATTGCTCATTCAGGAGAAACGGTGGCTGACACTTTTTCTCTTCCTTTTCTCTTTTCCGGTCATCGTGTCTGACCGGCGATTTAGAGCTTAGTGCACTTTGGTGCAACTACCTGCCAATGCAAACAAAGAGACCTGACCCATTTGACCCATTTTCCTTTATGTCGCCGCCTGTTCAGCACGAAGGCACCCTCAACCAATCGAGCGACGCACGGGTATCGAGCAGTTCGAACCATCAACATCACAAGGCGAGTACTCATTTCTCCGGAAGGGGCGTACCGCTGACCCCATTTCCTTCTTCTCCATTTCCTTGCTCTACATTCAACGGACTCGTCAGAGTGCGCTCTATGTCGAAATCCTGCGATGACTCATGCCAGCATATCCGACTCGCCATCTTATCCCTCTCCGGAATCGGTACCGAGAAATTGGCACAGTAGTCCCTGATTCTTGTTTGACTGTTGAAGATCCGAATGGAAACTGACCCCTCAAACTTACTGTCAGCTATCAATGGAAGTATCTCGAAGACTAAGTTCCGACAATATTCAACGCGATCTAAGACTGCCCCACTCGACAATGACTTACTTGCTACCAAGTTTAACACCATTGTTTGTTTGAAATCTGGCGGTGGACCAGGCAACACATCGCCCGCCACGGACTCGATGTCACTTCGATCATCCAAGAGTTGAAGTAGTTTACGCATATTACGGGATTGGAATGTTCTGGATGATGTCAACTGGTCCCTCAATCACATACTCAAAGTATCCCTCAGTACATGGAACTCTTGTACCTTTCACCGCGCTGGGAGCAACTCGAATCACTTTTGACCCTTCCTTTGTCCCAGCACTCGCCATTTGTCCGATCAATGTCCGGACTTGGTCGGGCGAAAGGTGACGAATATCACCAAATCTGAACCAATACGATCGACCAATTCCAGGCGCGACAACATCTCTTGTTTGACTCCCTAGATTTATCAATACATCATCGGAAAGCGAAGGAGCAATTTCACCGATTGTAGGAATACCACGAGCTGCGGCTCTTGCAATCGATCCAGAGCGGATTACTCCACCGACACTACTGGCAGCCATCGCCATGTTGGCCATGTGTTCTTGGAAAACTATGTACTGTTCGATCTTTCTTGGGTCCGAAAAGCGAAACGAATTACCTGGACCCTCTCGCCCCATGCCTGACATTCCATGGCAAACCTGCGTCGGTATCGGTCGGGGTAACATCCCTTCAATTGCGGGACGATCGTTGAAGTACGAGTTATCCAGATGAAGTGAACCGTGACTTCCAAAGTGACTCGTGCCACGGGGTGTAGGACGATCATTCTCACCAAACATCCACTCCCACCAGGACTCAGCCAACCCGCTTGGATCGGTGGCCATCGTAGGATGATTCCCCACATACCGGTAAAGGTTTGCATCACCAGCGGCGAAGCCGATTGGGTCTTGGCTCAATAACCCCAATCCAACACAACTATCGTAAATGCACTGAGGTATCTCGATGCGCTCCAACGACTTAGTAACAGTCACACCGGCGCAGCTTGCTGCTTCTGTCTCGCGTGCGCGCGAGTGCAGTTTTATGGACGCACTTGATGCGCTCCAGATTGGCGTTTGGTATGGGCTCGGGGAGATCGTAGACATAGCTGCATTGTAACTCAACGCCTGGGAACAAGCATCAGGCCCAAGAATCGTAGCCCAAGAAGAAGCAAGCTTTTCTTTTTAGCTGCCCTATTTGTTCAGGCCGTTGGCCTGAACTAGCTGCTAACGCTAAGCAGCTAAAAGAAGAAACATGTGTGACGCGCGGGCGTGGCTTGACCACGCCTGCGTGGTTTGAAGTTCAGCGGCTACGCATCGCTTTGCGATTCTGGTTCCTTTGGCGGTTCCGGTTGCGCTGGTGGCGGTTGGTCCGTCGCTGATGCTTCGGGTTGCGGTGGGATTGGTTTTTCTCCAGCCTCCGGCCTCACGTCTCCGGCCTCGTCTTCGTCCTTTGCAGGATTGTCCGCTGGATGCGTCATGCCGTGGATTTGTTGAAGCTTGCGAATGCTGACTTGAGTGTAGATTTGAGTCGTCGAAAGATCCGCGTGGCCAAGCATGGCTTGGATGTAGCGAATGTCCGCTCCATTCTCGAGCATCAGCGTTGCCATCGTGTGACGGAACAAGTGACATGAACCCTTCTTTCCAATGTCCGCTGTATCAACGTATCGCCGTACGTATTCGGTGAGGCTATCGGGTTCGAGTGGTTGGCCAAGCGTTGATAGGAACAAGGTTTGTTCCTTGGTGTTGATGAGTAAGATCGGACGGGATTCGTGCAAGTAGCGATCGATCCATTCTAAGGCTCGTTTGCCAATCGGTATGAGCCGGTCTTTCTTTCCCTTGCCTTGTCGAACCATCAGCGTCTTACGCTCCGCGTCGATATCGTACAGTTGCAAGTTTGCCAACTCACGGCGGCGGATGCCGCATGAGTAGAAGACCTCTAGCATGGCTCTATCGCGCACGCCGCATGGGTCGTTGAGGTCTGGCTTAGATAGGACGACTTCGGCTTCCTTTGCAGACAGAACCGCTTTGGGGAGCCTGCGGCCTACCTTGGGCATCTCCAGTTCACTGGCCGGGTTGTAGAGTACACGGTTATCTCTTGCCAGCCACTTGTACCAAGCTTTCACATGCGAGAGATGTTGGTACTGGCTGCGAAAGCTCATCGGTTGATCTTTCTCATTGCGGTACAAGTACAAGTGACGTTGGTAACGCTCAAGTATCGGCTTGGTTATTTCGTTCGGTTTAGTGAGGCTGCGTTCAGCGCACCAGATCGCGAACCATCGCAAGTATTTTTCACGTTGGCTGACGGTGTCCGCCGCGTAGTTGCGGACTTTCAAGTGCATCACGTGTTCGTTGATTAAGTTCTGCATCCCGTTGGGATCGTTGGCGTCGCCAATCGGTGCGTTATCTTTGCGGTGGCCTTTGCGTGCCATGATTGTGTTTCCTGTCTCGAATGTTGGTGGTCGGTAATGCGAACGGCTTCTGATCGCTGGCGCGAACAGAAGCCGTTTTGAATTTGCTTCGTTGATGACCGCTTTGCGGCCATGTCTATGACTGTTTAACTACGATGCTTTTCGGTTCATGTCTCGACCCTCCTGATGTGCGTTTTCTTCGGTTTGTTGTTGTGAATCGGCTTCGCCCTGGTTTTCACTTGGTGAAGTACTGTAATTCGATTCCGACATCGGGCCGTTTTGGACCCGTTTTGCACCCGCCAAGTTTTGCTCTGGCTCCGCCAAGTTGGTCGTACTTTCCGCTAGGTTGGTTGAAGATTCCGTCAGGTTGTTGGGAGAACCCGTCAACCCTTCGGTTTGGCCCGCCATGTTGCCCGTCGTAGTTATCTTTGAATCGACTCGCTCGGGCGAGCGCGCATGAGGATCAACCAGCGTGCTTGGATCGATCAGACCGCAGAGCGTTAGTTCCCCTTCGCGCCCGCGACCATCGAACAACAGTTCATAGGTTGAGATTTTGCCACGGCCAGACGAATGAACGATGACATATTCCATATCGGCTAATCGGTCGAGGTGGATTCGAAGTTGAGTTGCGCCCCACTTGAGACGCTCGCGAATAAATCGCCTTGTGAATCGATATTCGGTTTGCTCCATTTGTTGGGCTTCGCACTCCTTGCGAACCATTTCATGCATGTGAAGCAAGAGCCTTCGCGTTTGTGGCGCTAGTTCGTCAATGCTTCGGCCTAGAACGAAGTTCGCCAACTGGTTGGCTACTTGGATATCGCGTGGCGTTACTTCGATGTACTCGACCGTTTCGCCTTCGACTTGAATCGTTTTCAACTCGCGTTGGTATTGATGAACGAGCGCGACGGCTTGAATCAACGTCAAGTACTTGACGTGATCGCGACGGCGCCTGGTTTGGTCGGTGAGGAACTGGAGTTGATGCGCGTAGTGATTGACGACCGCAAGCGGCCGTAGTAACCGCTGCGCGTTTTGATGAAGCTTTACAACGCTTGCTCTTCGCTGCGCGGCAAGCAAGCCTTCGAGCGTTTGCCCTTCGCGTTGTTGTCGCTGAATGGCTTTGGTTTGTTCAGGGTCTTCGTCAACCGTGAGAACTAAGCATCGGTTTAAGAGCTCTTCATCAACGTCGATGGCTGTTGTTGTGAGGAAGATCATGACGGGGCCTTCGACATGGTACTCTTGCGTTTCCATACGGCCCGTTCCGGGATCTTTGCCGGTACTGGCTATGGTGAGTTGCCCTTCGCTTTGCAAGAGTTTCAGGGCGTAGGAAGCTTGGCGTATGCCTTCCTCTTCGGCGATCGCTAGAACTTTGTTCTTGAGGTTCATTTCGCCCATGTAGAACAACGATTGTCCCGTCATGGCCGAGTAGCTGACTTGCTCTTCATGTGGCATGAAGCGAAGTATGGCTTCCATGAGAGAGCTTTTGCCCGCTGCGGAAGACGATTGAACCATGATCGCAAGTGGCCTCGTAAGTTTGCGGCTCGTGGTCGCAAGGTAGCCAACGAGTTTGTTGGTTCGTTCACCGACTACGCCGCATGCGTCGAAGTCCAGTAGGATTCGATCGAGA
>JAYVPE010000139.1:0-8733 GCA_043757575.1 Pirellula sp. | reverse complement strand
CTTCAGCGTCCGCTTCAACGACTTATTCGCTCGATATCGCGGTCATTCATTTGCCCCATATTTCTAACTTCGACGACTTCGATCCGATTGCAAGGGAGAACTCGGTACGGCTTCGTTACGTAAAAACATTACAGCAACTTGGGCGTCCCGACGTGATCATTTTGCCTGGAACCAAGAACACACTAGGTGATTTGAATTGGTTACGGATGACGGGTCTTGCTGAAGGCATTCTAGCGATGCGCGCTCACGGTACCGTGGTCGTCGGGATTTGTGGCGGTTATCAAATGCTTGGCCGCCGCTTGAGCAATCCCTACGGTATAGAAAGCGACTGGCATTCGGCCTGTGGACTGGGATTACTCGACGTCGAGACCATTTTTCAAAATGAAAAACAGACTCGTCAAATCGAAGCCGAGATTACAGACGACATCATTGCGCCTGGCACGCTGGGTGAGTTTATTCACGGCTATGAGATTCATGTCGGCCAGACTAGTTCCTCTTCGTCATGGCTCCAATTGGCAGACGCCGCTATGGGCACTGACTCAATTAACATGGGCCGATCCCGGTTCGATGGAGCACGTTGCGAAGATGGCCGAGTATGGGGCTGCTACCTGCATGGACTATTTCACAACGATCGGTTCCGCTCAGCATGGCTCCGCTCTCTCGGTGTCGCAACCTCCACTTCGCGATCGGCCAACGCCAATGAATCGATCATGCAATCACTTGATCGACTTGCGGATGCCTTCGAAACCCACATCGATATGACCCAACTCGAAAAAATCATTTGGAACCAGGAACGAGTCGAAACGTATGTCGGATGAAATCAATCAAAAGCATAAAGAACGAATGGTCCGGATCAACGAAGTCAAAGATCGGCAACTCGCTGAAGCTACGGAAGAAAAAGGGCTCATTATCGTTCACACCGGTGCTGGCAAGGGCAAGTCGACGGCATCGTTCGGAATGGCCGTTCGCTCGCTGGGTCAGGGCATGAAGGTTGCTATTGTTCAGTTTATCAAAGGTGCTATCCACACAGGCGAAGCGGCATTTATCGAAAAGATCGCCAATTTCGGTATGCCAATCGAGATGCACACACTCGGTGAAGGATTTACGTGGAAGACACAGGACCGTGATCGCGACATTGCGACCGCACAGAAGGGTTGGCAAAAGGCAGTGGAGCTAATGCGAGATCCCTCGATCGATTTGGTGATCTTGGACGAACTGAATATTGCGACCAAGTACGAATACATTGCAATCGCAACCGTGGTCGAGGAATTGTTGCAAAAGCGACCGATGCTGCACGTCGTGATAACGGGCCGGAATGCCAGTCCTGAACTGATTGAAATCGCAGATTTAGTTTCTGAAATGAAGGTCATTAAGCATCCCTACTCGCGCGGGATCAAACCACAGCGAGGAGTCGAATTCTGAACTCAAATGCCTAATTCTAATCTCAAAGGCACGCTGACATTGATCTTGGGGGGAGTGCGAAGCGGGAAGAGCCGTTTCGGGCAAGAGCTAGCGCATCAATTGGGCGGTGACAATGTTTTGTTCGTGGCAACGGCGGAATCGCGTGACGCTGAAATGGCACGTCGGATCGACACGCATCGGCAATCACGCTCCATCGCATGGCAGACGCTCGAACGCCCCCTTAGGACCGGCATAGGAATCGCTGCGTTCGAAGCGATACAACCGGTTGTTTTAGTCGACTGCCTGACTTTGTTAGTGAGCAATGTGCTGCTCGAAAACGAATCGGAATCCAATTCTCTTAACGGTATTGCGGTGATCGAGAATCGGATGCATGCCGAAGTCGATGACTTGATTCGAGTAGCCGAAAATAATGAGACACATTTGATTGTGGTTTCGGGTGAAGTGGGAATGGGCTTGGTCCCTGACACCGCCCTTGGCAGATTGTTTCGCGATATGCTCGGATGGTCAAACCAGCGGATTGCAGCACGAGCGACGTCAACTTACTTCATGGTCGCGGGTTTGCCGATCAACGCGTCCTCGCTTGCGTGCTCGGTCCAAACGGCGGCTCAAGAACTTCTTTCCAATCGACTTTCAGGAGCGAGCCAATGAAATTATCTTCAAGCAACACATGCACTTTCCTTTTGCTCCTATCTGTTCTTTCGATTGGGTGCGACAAAAAGGAACCAAGTTTGCCAAAATCGTCGTCCGGCAAATCCACCGAAGACGACAAGTTTGAAACCGTCGCGGTAGATCGACTTAATCGAACTGTCTATTTCACCGCAGTTCCACAACGGATCGTTTCCCTTTCGCCATCGACAACCGAATTGCTATTCGCGATCGGCGCGGGGCATCAGTTGGTTGGAGCCACCGAGCATTGCAATTACCCGCCTGCCGCAGTCAAGCTCAAACGAGTCGGAGGTGGGACATTGCAGGGGATCAGCCGGGAGACCATACTTAGCCTCAGCCCCGACTTGATTTTATGCAAATGGGATAGTCATCAGCCATTGATCGCACCCTTCGAACGCTTCAAGGTACCGATCATGGCGGTTTGTCCGGATACGCTTGCCGAACTGTACGAGGAAGCAACGTTGTTGGGCCGAGTGACTGGACATATGTCCGAGGCGAGCGAATTGGTCGAAAACATGAAGCGGCGGGTTGTGGCTTTAACTTCGTGGGTCGATTCGGTTCCGATGGATCAACGTCGCCGAGCATTTTATGAGGTGTGGGACGAACCATTGATGACCGCCGGGCCAAAGTCGTTTATCGGTGAAATGCTGGAGATGGGGGGAATGAAGAATATCTTTTCCGATGCAACGGTCCTCTATCCGCGTATCAGCGATGAGGTGGTGCTCGACCGAGATCCTGAAGTGATCCTCGCGCCTTCGACGCACCGAGCACAGGTCAGCTTGGAGATCCTCGCCAATCGGCAAGGCTGGGACCGTATTACCGCGGTTCGCAATCGGCAAGTGTTCTTGATCGATGGCGACCAGGTCTCGCGCTGTGGTCCGCGAATGCTTAATGCGTTGGAAGAAATGATTCGTGCGGTCTATCCTGAAAAGCTTCCAAAAGTTCTGCCGAATGAACAACCCGATAAGAAATCGGATCGCGTTAGCGTTTCGCAAGAGGATGCGTACCGTTGAAATCTCCTGTCGTTACGTTTGTAACTGCGTTTGTGTTGTTGTTGGCACTGGCTATCGTCAGTCTGATATCGGGTGCCGTATCCATTTCCGTCTACGGGGTATTGCAGTGGATTGTTGGGTTAGAAGCTGCATCGCTGACTGAGACGGAGCGGACGATTCTGACGCAATTGCGATTGCCTCGGGTCGTCACGGCGTGTCTAGTTGGCGGCTCCCTCGGGATCGCTGGCGTCGGTTTTCAGGGATTGTTTCGAAATCCGCTGGCCGATCCCTATGTGATCGGTGCATCGAGTGGAGCCGGTCTCGGTGTGACTTTGGCCGTAGTGCTTGGTTTACAAGTAAGCGTGATGGGGCTGAGCGGAATCGCAGTGTCGGCGGTGGTTGGGTCGTTGTTAGCGGTAGCAGTCGTGTTCGGCATCGGTTCGGTTGGACGTGGGAGTTCGGTATTGACACTGTTGCTCGCCGGCGTCGCGGTCAGCAGCATGATCAATGCGTTGGCTTCATTGCTCATGTACATGAACGACGATAGTGTGGTTGTGATCTTGGCATGGTTGATGGGGAGTCTCGCGGGGAATGACTGGAGTGTCGTGTTGGCGACGGCGGTTTCGTCATTAGTCGGATTTAGTATCTTGTGGAGCATGTCTCGTCCGATGGATGTTTTTTTGCTTGGTGATGTAACGTCGCAGTCGCTCGGTTTGGATCTATTTCGTTTTCGGCTTTTGTTGGTAGCTGGTTCGAGTATCGCAACCGCTGCCGCAGTCGCTTCGGCGGGTATCATCGGGTTCGTTGGTTTGATTGCTCCGCATATTGCCCGCAGAGTGGTCGGGCCTCGTCACCTGCAGTTGCTGCCGATGAGCGCATGCGTCGGGGCAGCGATCATGTTAGTCGCAGATGTGGTTGCTAGGACAGTCGTTGCACCTGCAGAACTGCCTGTTGGGATTCTCACTGCGTTGTTGGGATGCCCGTTTTTTTTGTTCTTGCTGAAGTCACGCAACGAAGCGCACGAGGGTGCCGTATGAGTGAGCTTACGAGCAAGGATTTGACATTTTCTTACGCCAACCGATTGATTTTGGATCGCATTTCGATGGAAATGAGAGCCGGTGAACTAGTCGTTTTGCTCGGTGCCAACGGTGCAGGGAAGACGACTCTATTGCAATCGCTTTGTCGACAGCTTCGGCCTGCGTCCGGTAGTGTGGCGGTAGCGGATCGGGATATCACGTTGTTCACTCGACGTGCACTGGCTCAGAACATCGCATTCATGCCACAGCAAGAAAACCGTCAATCGGAACTGACGGTCCATGATGTCGTTTCACTCGGTCGTACGCCGCACTGTGGATGGTGGATGCCATTGTCAAAACAGGATCGTAAAGTGATTGAGGACTCGCTCAAGGCAACTGGGCTTTTGGAATATCAGCAACGGCGCATCACGCAACTATCCGGAGGCGAATGGCGACGGATGATCTTGGCCAGGGCGCTTGCGCAAGACGCACCGATCTTGCTGCTGGATGAACCGACTGCCGGTCTCGATTTGAAGTACCAGTTTGATGTCCTGGACCGAGTGCGTCGGATGGCCAAGGAACGCAGCTTGGTCGTCGTTATCACGCTTCATGATTTGAACCATGCCGCTATGTTTGGTGATCGATTGGCACTTTTAGCGGATCGATCTTTGATCGCGATAGGAACTGCCAGGGAGGTTTTGACACCGAGCTTGATTCGCCAAGCGTTCGACGTATCGGTAACTGTCATAGATCACCCTGTGCATGGAACTCCGTTTGTGGTGCCAATGTATCCAGCGGGCTCGATCGGCAAATAGGTGCGAGATGATTGAACCGAGTTTCACCGCAGTGCTCGTTTTTGCTTTCATCGGAGATATCGTGTTGGGTGACCCGCCGAATCGATTTCATCCGGTCGTTTGGATGGGAAATGCGGTCTCGTTGGTTCGACAATCGACTCCGATTTCAGGCGAATTGGTCCGATTTCTATCTGGATTGGCTCTGTTATGCGGCGGTATAGTGATGGTCGGGGTTCTCGGTTGGTTCATCCAGCGAGCATGCCAGTCGTGTCCAGTTTTTGTTAGCGTATTGGTTCAGGCGGCTGTTTTGAAATGCACGTTCAGTGTAAGTTCGTTGGCGAAAGCGGCGAGGTTAGTCAGTATGGCACTCCGCAACGGGGATATCGATTCAGCTCGGCATCAGGTCGCTTATCATTTGGTCAGCCGCGATGTGTCGAAACTGGGCGCATCGAAACTATCTGCTGCCACGATTGAATCGGTGGCGGAGAATACGAGCGATTCCGTTATTGCTCCCTTGTTCTTTTTCGCGCTTGCAGGCTTGCCCGGTGCGCTTATTTATCGATTCGTTAACACGTGTGACGCGATGATTGGCTATCGCACGGCGGAGTTGGAATGGTTTGGGAAAGCGGCGGCTCGAACCGATGATTTGCTGAATCTGCTGCCGTCTCGCATCACGGCTGTTCTGATGCTCGTCGTTGGCGGGCTACGGACCGGGAGATTTCGCAATGCAGTTGCGATTTGGATGCGAGACCATCGTCGAACCGCCAGCCCAAATGCGGGGCATCCGATGAGCGCCGCTGCCGGTGTGCTTGGAGTCGTCCTTGAAAAGGAGGAACACTATGTCCTTGGGTTGGGTCAACCGAATCCTACCGCTACAACAATCGAGCAATCGGTTCGGCTGTTGTGGGAAACCTCTCTGGCTGGCGGTTTTTTGCTGGTAGCAACCGATCTCTATTGGGAATGGTTACGAACCTGATGAGCAACTCATTTGATCCACTCGTTGAAGCGTACCATGGCGGAATTGACGCAGCAGAGTTGATTCGTCTCGGTGTGAATCCAGAAATCGCGATCGACTTCAGTTCCAACATTTTACCTTTTGGACCTTCGTCGCAGGTCTTGGCCGCAATTCGAAATACGCCGATAGATCGATACCCAGATCGAGAGTGTCGACTCTTGCGGAGTGCGATCGCCGCGCTGCATTCGATCGCTTTTAATCGCATCTTAGTCGGCAACGGATGTAGCGAGTTGATTCATTTGATTGCGAGTGCGTTGATTCGGCCCGGAGATCCTGTGTTGATAGTCGGGCCCACGTTTTCGGAGTATGAGCGGGCTACGCGGTTGGCAAACGGGAACATTCAGGAGTGCGTGGCGATGGCTAAAGATGGATTTGCGTGTCCCGTTGACGCAATAGATTCAACGCTTTTGCGTTCACCAGTTGCGTTGGTGTGGATTTGCAATCCGAACAATCCAACCGGACAAAGCTTGGCTCGCGAGCGGTTGGTCGGGTGGCTAAAAAACAATCCACAAACACTTTTTGTCGTAGACGAAGCGTACATCGAGTTCGCTGTTTCCGTTGAGTCGATGATCGATTGTGAATTGGAAAATTTGATTGTGTTGCGATCGATGACGAAAGCCTATGCGATGGCCGGATTGCGACTGGGCTATGCTGTCCTGTCCGACTCTTTGCATCGAAGGATTCGTGGTCGGCGAGCACCCTGGTCAGTCAACTCTATGGCCCAAACCGCAGGCTTGGCAGCGATTAACGACCAACCTTACTATACAAATGCAATGAAGCGGCTTCATGAGGCAAAGGTTGCGTTAGTGGAGGGATTGGGTTCGAAAGGCTTTTGTCCGCTCAAGAGCGACACTTGTTTTTTTATGCTGCCGAATGAAGACGCGGCTGGCGTTCGCAATGGATTGCTGTTGGATGGATTGGTGGTGCGAGACTGTCAGTCGTTTGGAGTCGCAAACCAATTGCGAATCGCTGTACATGAGCCCATCCATAATCTCCGATTGATCGATGCACTATCGGATTGGAAGCAAGGCAACCGCAGGTCCAGCAGCACCCGTCGGTCCAGCCTGCCGGGTTGGGCATCAGCATCGGACACCCCGATTGAAATGCTTGCTGCAAAAGAACCCGACCAAGCGAATGACTGGGATGACGACTTTCGGCGAGGCCTCAATCGACTATTCCGTCGACGGCGCGACGTCCGTCGGTTTCGTCGTGACGCGATCCCAGAGGGTTCGATGAAGCGTTGGATCGAGGCAGCCTGTTTAGCACCCTCGGTTGGTCTCTCTCAGCCGTGGCGGTTTGTTTCTGTCTCTTCGACGGAATGCTGTACGCGTGTTGTCAAGGAATTTGAGACACAGAACGAGGCGGCTGCAACAGGCTACGACGACGAGACCGGTAGACGTTATCGAGCACTGAAATTGGCAGGGCTTCGTGAAGCACCAGAACAGTTAGCCGTTTTTGTGGATCGCGATCCGGAACAAGGTCGAGGATTGGGGCGGGCGACGATGCCAGAATCGATTGCATACTCCGTCGTGGCCGCGATCCAGAACTTTTGGCTTGCGGCCCGCAGCGAAGGGGTCGGTGTGGGCTGGGTTTCGATCCTGAGCCCGGAATCGATCGTTGCGATTTTAGGAGTTCCGTCGACCTGGCAATTGATCGCTTATTTGTGCGTTGGGTATCCGGAAGATGCAATCGATGAAATCCCTGAATTGGAGCGGGAAGGTTGGGAGCAAAGGGCCGATCTTGAAAGCCATTGGATTGAAAGGTAAGTTCAATGCTCAAAAAGAATTCGTTGGATAGAGACAATGACCGAAACTAAAAACCGTCGGATATTATTCAGAGTCGCTATCTTCGGGCTGCTACTGCTTTTTTGTTGGGTTGGATTTTCGTTCTATTGGTATGGCGCAAATGGACGAGCGAGTGATCTGGCTTTGCGTCGTAAACTGGTAGGGACTTGGGTTGGCGAACTTGGGAATGTGATCAATTTCCGGTCAGACCGTACCGCTCTGGCGCGATTTTCTGATTCCATGGACCTTGAATTCCTTGAATGGACTACCTCTCAAAATGAATTGAGAATTTTCCAAGGGACGCGTAAGCGAAAGTATCGGATGATGATCTCTCGGTATGTACTTGGTCAGTCATCATATCGCTTTGAGATCTTAGAAACCTCGGACGATCAAATTGAATTGCTCGATTACTCGACTGGCAGTCGGTTCAAGTTAAACAAAACATCCGACTCGCTCGTGGAGGATTCTCCTTAGGCGTAGCAGGGCACGCGCGATGGCGCAAAGCAATGAACCGAGGTCCCTCCTCACCTCTGCGGCTCCTCGTGAGTCCTGAATTTGCGACAGCAGCGGTGGACTGGCAGTGCATGTCCGGCTGAGGACAGCCGGACCTACGTGAGGGACTTAAAATTTCCAGCGGATTTCGGTTCGCGTGCCGTAAATGTCCGGTGCGTTGTCAAACCAACCGTTCATCAAGTCAACTCGCCAAATGAGTCGGTTGTTGAGGGCCGTTTGATAACGGGTTCCCACAGCGTATTCGGGACCGGCCGCTGCACTCAGTGCGGGGTTGCCATAAGTATCTAAAGCTGCAAACTCGAACACCAACTGCTTGCGGAAGTCGGCGCTCAGTACGTTGAGGCCGACGGCTCCTCCATACGAATTGGAGGCCGTCGCGTTGAGCGTCGGATACCCAGTTAGTCCATCGGTCTCAAAGTTGATTCCGGTGTTGCGAAGGATGCCGCCAGCGCCGACTGCTCTCGCAACGCTCTGAGGTCGTCCGCTTCCAACGAAACAGTTCCAATAGGGAACAAGAGTGCTTGGTTGTGC
>JAYVPE010000138.1:0-8763 GCA_043757575.1 Pirellula sp. | reverse complement strand
CCGTAAGCGGATCGCGTTTGTTGAGACGTCGCACCGAATCGAGCAACAATCTTTTGAATCGCAGGATCATAGGCGAATCGATTGCTCTTGTCGTCTCTGCCCAGTTCATTGAAACTGCCGACCGTAACGATACTTTTAGTGCGATCATGAAACTGATAAGCTTCGTATCCGGCTATTCGTAAAGCCTTGGCAGTTAATGCTGCTCGTTCGGCTGCCACTACTAATTGCGAAATTTTTCGATCGTCATTGTTATCGGGGCTGTTAGAACCTCCCCAGCCACCGATAGCTCTATCCTCGCCACTGAATACCGCTACACGTACTGTGAACTTACCTGGGCACTCTAGTAGATTAAATTCAGAATGCTCGCGTTGCTCGTTCAGCTTCTTTACAAATCGGTCCACTTCCGGAGTTTTGTAGTAATCGTCCGGCAACATAGGATTGCGAGTCGTGAAGCAATTCACCTTGTCAGGACTATTGCTCTTCTTCTTCAAAATCTTCTTGACCGTAGCCAATGCTTCTGTAATTGCTGGGCTGTCAATAGAATCGAAGTCGCCAACGAGAACCGCATACCCGTCGATCACTTTCTTGTCGCGAAACTTCATCTTTCGATTATTGCCATTGGTATCGACCCCTGCGCCAATTAAGGGTTGAGTGTAGTCCAGTTTTTTGTCCATGCAGTATGCCTGGAGTTTGTAGTCTCTTCTCAGTTCAGTCGCTAATTGCTCCGCTTGACTCTTGGCGTTGTAGCCATCAAACGACATTGCGAAGACTAACCATGGGCCATGTTCTGGTTTTAACTCAAGTGCGATTTTGACTTCGCTCTTGTTTCCAGCAGTTCGTGCCACCGGTCCGTCCGCAAACAAGGGTTGCAAAGCCATACCTGCCAGAAGAATCCCAAACGCCCAAGAAACACAACTATTGAAACACCGAAAAGCACGCGGAAATTCGATTTGGAACTTCATAAACACCATCCCTGATTGCGTTTGTTTTTTGTTGCGGCATCCTGCCCGGCAAAATGTTGATCTAACATTTTTCTTCGAGTCAAGACTAGAGCAGTTTCACAGTCCGCATGGTACGAGTACACTCTTTGCTTGGCTGCAGCGTTGATTTTTGTGAAGATGGGCGTTCGCTTGTTTGCAAGCAAAGGGCATTTATTTAATGGCAACAGGGCTTTTGCTACTTCTGGATGACATTGCTTCTATTCTGGATGACGTTGCCACTCTAACAAAAGTTTCTGTGGAAAAAACGGCAGGAGTCTTGGGTGACGACTTGGCACTCAATGCTCATCAAGTATCTGGCGTAGCACCGAATCGCGAGTTGCCGATCGTATGGGCGGTTGCGAAAGGGTCCATGTTAAACAAAGCGGTCCTCATCCCGGGAGCACTTGCGTGTAGCGCCTTTGCTCCTTGGGCCATCACGCCGCTCATGATTGTCGGCGGTTCTTTCCTATGCTTCGAAGGATGCGAAAAAATTGCACACAAACTCCTGCATTCGAAACAGGAAGACGACGCGCACCACGCTCAACATATTGAAATACTTACGACGGAGGAAATTAACGTCGCCGCCGCAGAGCAGGAAAAAATAAAGGGTGCGATACGAACAGATTTTATTTTATCCGCAGAGATAATTGTCATCGCGTTGGACATTGTTGAAAAGTCCATGCTCTTAACGCAATTTGCCGTCTTGGTGGGTGTCGGGATCTTGATGACGATCGGAGTCTATGGCCTCGTTGCCAGCATTGTGAAACTGGATGATTTTGGGATGGTTTTGAGGACGAAAAGGGGTGCCAGAACCAGGCGAATCGGCAGTTTCATTTTGCTTGCGATGCCTTACTTGATGAAATTCCTGTCGGTGGCTGGTACCCTTGCGATGTTCTTGGTGGGCGGCGGTATTTTAGTGCATAAGATTAAATTTTTGCATCAATTTGTAGCGTACTTTGCTGACCTTGCATCCAACGCTCCGCTAATGAGTTCTATTGCTGAGAAAGCAACGGGCATGATTTTGGAATCGCTAATCGGTCTAGCTGCCGGAGCGCTCGTTCTGATAGCTGTCACGCTGATCAAAAAAGGCTTCAGGTAGTTCTACTGCCTGGACAACGGAGTTATTTTCAGTCGCAAGGTTACGCCCCCGCGTTGAACGACGATCTCCGTTTCCTGCCCGACTTTTAATGCCTCAATCGCATAGGTGTAGTCGTATACATTCTCCACCTTGCGACCTGCCAATTCGATAATAATATCCTTGGCGAGGAGCCCCGCTTTCGCTGCTGGTGCATCTTTGGTAACGCCAGACAACATGAGTCCCTTGATGTCCCCTTGTGAGTAATCGGGAATCGAACCGAGATAGGCGGTCATCACCGCGCGGGCTTTTTGGCCTTCGGTCGATTTCTGGTTGTGAAACTCCGGTACTTCCCTCGAGGTTACTATTGACCTTGCAACGAGCCCCATCAACTTGGCCGTCTTGGCCGCACCCTCATAGTTCAACAACTCCGGGGTATCGCGAGGCGTGTGGTATTCGGAGTGCGAACCCGTAAACGCAGAAAGAATCGGGACACCTTTTCGAAAGAACGTACTCGCGTCGGTTGGCAAGTCGCAATCGCTCTGCAGAGTCAAAGGCAAGCCAACGACTGCATTCCGTTTCTCGATTTCCTGCGTCCATATCGGCGAAGATCCGATCCCTTGCAAAATAAGATTGTCTCGCAATCGCCCTACCATATCGAGGTTGAAGCAAGCGACCACCGTAGGATAGAGGCTACCTGGCTTTTCAGGCTTCGGAAGATTGGGGTACAGTTCAAAAAAGTTTTTTGCGAAATAGTCCGATCCAAGGAGTCCTTTTTCCTCGCCCGACCAAGCTGCAAACAAAACGTCGTGCTCCATTATTAATTTGCCCAAACGTTTTTGTTGTGCCATCGACTGTGCGATCTCCAGCATTGCAGCAACCCCAGATGCATTGTCGTCCGCACCGCGATGCATGCCTTGTTTCTCGTCTTCGCGAGCCATACTGCTGCCATTTCCACCTGTCCCTAAGTGGTCGATGTGAGCACCGATAATGATTACCGACTTTGCAGGTTTAATGCCCGCTGGAAGAAGTCCAATCGCATTGACTCCCTCCCCTTTGATCTGGTGAACTTCGATCGTCGCACCGACGCGCACTTCAGGTAATTCGAACCCCATCATCATTTCGCCACGATCCAACTCCTTTTGAAGATCGACCAGTTTGTCTTCGTTTTTGGCGAACCATGCTCCCGCAACTGCATCGGTAACGCTGATCGCCGCGATACTGGAACCCGACAGAGAGCCATCCATCTCGAGCGGCACCAACTGCTTTCGAACGCCGCTTGTGGGACCACTGACAATAATAATCCCCTTTGCACCGCGATCGCGTGCTGCCATCGCCTTGTATCGCAATGAACTGAATCTCGCGAAGTGCTGACGGCGCTCGGGACTGACTTCGGAAGGCATTTGCCTCAGCATCATGACCCATTTGTTTTCAACATCCAAATGGACATACGAATCGTATTCTGGTTGCCCTTGGTCGGCAGGTGCCACGATGCCGTATCCTGCGAAAACCACTTCGGTGGGCTCAACCGTTCCCGAACTAGAAAAGAACAAAGGCCGCCAATCGGTGTTAATTTCCCATGATCTGTCCGTGGATGTCAACGCATTGCTCGCCAGCAACTCGACATCGGCAGTGAATGGAAAGTTGTAGAAATACGTGCCGCTGCTGCCGGCGGGTTCAAGTCCCAACGACGCCATATAACTGGCAACATAAGATGTGGCTAATTTTTCGCCGGCGGTTCCCGTAAGCCGTCCACCCAACTCGGGTCTGCACAAATAATCCACGTGTCGACCAATGTCGCTGGCTCGGTAGTCAACATCGGTTGCTTTGGCTGACGCAGTGGCCTCGGCTGTTGCCGATTTGAGTTGGCCAATCGATGGCGGCTTGAGTGCCCCCCCATCTACTTTGTCATCAGGCGATCCCAATGCAAGTGCCTCCCGAGCCGCATTGTCATTCCAATCTGCGATAAAAATTTGCGATTTCTTGTTCGGCGTTCGGTTCGACGTCCAAGCTAGTTCCTTGCCATCAGGTGTAAAGACTGGCAGACTATCAAACCCATCTGTCGTCGTGACACGCACCGGCGCATGATTTCCGTTGACATCCACGAGATACAACTCAAAGTTAGCAAAGCCCTGCACGTTAGTACCAAAAATGAGATAGTCGCCAGTCGGATGGTAGAAGGGAGCCCAGCTCATCGCGCCGATCGATGTCAATCGCTTAACGTCGGTGCCATCCAGGTTGGCCGTGTAAATTTCAGCCGTTACACCATCCTCTGAAAATCGTCGCCAGCAAAGTCGTTTGCCATCGGGTGAAAAGAATGGACCGCCATCGTATCCAAACAATTCTGTGATCCGCTTCACCTCGGTGCCATCGCTCTTCATAATGTATAGATCCAGGGCGGTCGCTGGGTCGTTTTTAAAAAGCATTTTTTCTCGCTCGCTCAACTGGGATTGATACGCGAGTCGGTTAGACGAAAAAGCGATGCTGCGTCCGTCTGGTGAATAAGATGCCTCGGCATCGTAACCCTGAATATCGGTCAGCTTTTTATATTGATGCGTTTTACGGTTCCATTCGACGAGATCAAAGTGGTCATCGTAGTCCCAGGCATAGCGTTTTTGATTACCTGAGGCTCGCTCCTCGAACTCCGCTTTTTGTTTATTAATAGATTCCGGATCAAACTGCGTTGAACTGAAAAGCACGCGGTCGCCATCGGGGTGGATGCAAGCGCACGTTGTCTTGCCGTACCCTGGCGAGACTCGCTCCACGTCGCCTGTCTCTCGATCCATCCAATAGATTTGGTAGAAAGGATTATCCCTGTCGCGCTCGCTTTGGAAGACCATGGACTTGCCATCTCGACTAAAATATCCCTCGCCAGCCCGAATACCGTCGAAGGTTAATTGGCGTATGTGGCTTAGAAATACAGCCTCGGTTTGGCCTGCCTCGGCAGTCGCGTCAACTTTGACCGACGTTTCTTGGGCAATAGACGAATTCAAGAAATGTGAATTCACGGCGCATCCGATTACAATGGCACAAACAGGCCGAATCCACCGAAAGTAGAACAGTTGCGTTGTCATGTGATTTAGGCTATCGATCAAGCTAAGATTCCTTTCGCAACTTGTCCTGCCACGTCCGTTAGTCGGAAATCGCGGCCAGCGTAGCGATAGGTGAGGCGTTCGTGATCCATACCCATTATATGCAACAGCGTCGCATGCAAATCGTTGATGTGCATTTTGTTCTCGGCGGCATAGTAACCGTAATCGTCAGTTGATCCATAAGCGAATCCGCCCTTGATCCCACCCCCGGCCATCCACATCGAGAACCCATGTGGATTGTGATCGCGTCCGTTTCCCTGAGAGGTTGGCGTGCGACCGAACTCACCTCCCCACAATACTAAAGTATCCTTAAGCATGCCGCGGGCTTTGAGGTCCGACAAAAAACCAGCAATCGGTTTGTCAACTTCGGCTGCATTCTTGGTGTGGCCGAGATAAAGATCGCTATGTTGGTCCCATTGCACCTCGCTATCGCTGTGGGTCACCTGGACAAAGCGAACTCCGCGTTCCAGGAACCGTCGAGCCATCAGGCACTGTCGACCAAAATTTTCGGTCATCGGATCATCGATACCGTAGAGTTGCATCGTTGATTGTGTTTCATCTGTAATATTCTGAACCTCGGGCATTGCGGACTGCATTCGAAACGCTAACTCAAACGATTGCAATCGGCCTTGCAACATCGCGTCCATTTCGTTGGCTGCGAGATGCTCATGATTGATTGCGTTCAGAAAATCGAGTTGCTTGCGCTGATCCGCTCTTGAAATCGTCGGATTTTGAATATGCTTTACATTTGCTTGTGAAGCGGGCAAGCTCGCGTTGCCGATAGGCGTACCCTGGCAGTATGCAGGCAAAAACGCGGAACCCCAATTGTTCATGCCACCATGTGCCAGCGTGGGGCAAATAGTCACAAACGCAGGCAGATTTTCGTTCTCGGTGCCTAGACCATAGGTTACCCAAGCGCCCATACTTGGCCGAACGAACTGATCGCTGCCTGTATGCAGTTTGAGTAGTGCCCCGCCGTGAGCCGGATTACTACCGTGGAGCGATCGCAAAACACACAGATCATCAATGTGTTTCGCCACATTCGGAAACAAATCACTCACTGGCAATCCAGACTGTCCATAGTTGCGAAACTTCCACGGCGACTTGAGCAGATTTCCTTGCGCTGCGAAAACGACTCTCGGCAAATCAAACGGAGGTGGCTTGCCGTCATCGCGATCCAACAACGGTTTGGGATCAAACGTGTCAACATGCGACGGACCGCCCTTCATGAACAAAAAAACAATTCGTTTCGCGCGTGCCGCGAAATGCGGTTGTCGAGCCGCGAGCGGGTTGGCGGAACGTACACTATTTGCGGGTTGTACGTCGTCAGCGAGCGAGGCATTCATTAACGAACGGAACGCGAGGTAACCGAAACCTAGCCCGGAATTTTTTAGAAGCCACCTGCGGTGTTGGACGGTGTTCATGATGATCGATGACATTGCTTTCAACCTGATAACCTAATTGATGAAAATCGATTCATTGCATAATAATAACGAGTGGCAGAGCAATATCCAACGGTTCTGCTCGTCTCCAATGCTGTTTGCTAAAACCCCATCCTCAAGGAAGGCAATCGCACGTGAAACTTCGCTGGACAACGGCTTGCGTCCTAAAACAATCCGATAAAGGTTCTCAATACGAAGTGTATTGTCAGTAGAGTTGGCCATGATTGACGCGCCCAGTTGTTTGGCAGCGTTCATAACCAAATCCGAATTCATCATGAGCAACGCTTGGGGAGCGACGGTTGTCGTATTGCGACTGCCCGTCGGCATGGTAGGATCGGGAAAGTCAAACTGTTCAAAAAGCGTGTAGAGATTATTGCGAACGACAGGCAAGAACGCTGCTCGTTTACAACTTTCATATCGCGTATTATCGATGGAGGTATGGTCGAATACAAACTGGCGGTTTCTCAGGGGAATGCTTTTCCCTCCGATCGCCATATCTAGTTTGCCTGAGACGGCGAGTAGGGAATCGCGAATCTGCTCCGCATCCATTCTTTGTTGTGGAAACCGCCACAGCCATCGATTCTCTGGATCCGCAAGGCTAGCATCGGCGTGGTTTGGGTGCCTGGTGCTCATCTGATAGGTGTTGGAACGCAAGATCATTCTGTGAAGTTCCTTGGTCGACCATCCAGATTCAATGAATGATCTGGCAAGAAAGTCGAGCAACGCTGGATGCGAAGGCCTGTCACCGAGTGCTCCAAAATTCTCTGTAGTTGCTACAATTCCTGTGCCAAAATGCCAACGCCACAAACGATTGACAAAGACGCGGGATGTCAATGGGTGGTTTGGACTCGTGATCCAACGGGCCAGCTCAAGCCGACCGCTTTGTTTGCGTGGCAGAATCGGCGACTCATTGGCGGCTCGCATAACCTCTGGGAAATTGCGAGTGACAGTTTTTCCCAAATTGCGATGGTTGCCACGGATATGAATAGGCAAACCAGGTAGCACCTCATGATCGACGACTCCCATTACTGCGGTCTCATCCAACGCAAAACTTTCGACAAGCCTTGCTTTAGTCGCCAGAGTGTGAATTTCCCGTAGTGTTACTTCATCAAAAGCAAACTCAGGCTTAGGAGGTACTGCGAGGAAGCCGGTTAGATCGTAAAGTGCGCTCCGCGCGGACTCAAGAACTGGATCGCTCAAATTGCTCACTTTGGGATCCTTTTGTTTTGCGTCATCCAGTGCCGCTTCGGCTCTTCGGAATAGATTTCTGTAATGGTCATCCACACCGGAGCTGTCGCCGACGCTTGCCAATTCATGCCATTTTGTGAAGAGTGGATGGTCGGGATTAAACGCGAGAAAGCGCCGGCAATGAAACAAAACGCGAGCGTGCAGTCCAAGAGGTTCAGCAATAGCAGCAACTTCATGAAGTGACATTTCCGGCGTAATCCGTATGGCGGCCATTAAATATTCCGTTGCCATCGATCGCGTCTGAGTTCTGAGTTTCGTGAATGCCGCCGACTTGGCCTTGGAGTGTGCCGCTTGATGCTGGGCGATCTCGGCATTGACGCCCTTGAGAGATTCCTTTTCCGCAGTGGACGCAAAGGAAATTTCATTCCAATGCTTGATCGCACCTGTATTGGTCGGACCAAAAGTCTGAGTGCTCTTGAGAATTGCAGCGAGTGCGTAATAATCCCCTTGGAGGATCGGATCAAATTTGTGATCGTGGCATCGAACGCAACCGAAAGTCATTCCCAAGAACGCTTTGCCGATCGTGTCGAGTTGCTCGTCCACTGTGTCCATGATCAACTTCTCACGATCAGGCTCGGCAAGCACTTTGGCACCGAGCACCAAGAAACCGGTGCCAGTTTTGGATTCGCGATCGCTATTGGGGATCAGATCACCTGCGAGTTGCTCGACGATGAACGCATCGATCGGTTTGTCTGAATTAAAGGACTCGATGACATAGTCTCGATATCGCCAAGCGTTGCCGAAAGCGATGTTCTCATCCAGTCCATTGGAGTCCGCATATCTAGCTACATCCAACCAGTGTCTGCCCCACCGCACGCCGTATTGCGGAGATCCCAATAGCCTATCAATCACAGAATCGTACGCGTTGGCTGAATCATCGGAAACGAATGCCTCCAATTCCTCTGGCGTAGGTGGCAAGCCGGTCA
>JAYVPE010000137.1:0-8859 GCA_043757575.1 Pirellula sp. | reverse complement strand
ACTACGAATCGGGAACCGGCTAACGGACGAATTCCTATGGCCACGGATTCACCCAACCCGGTAAGTTTCTGGTTGTCGTTGGTGTCGATTGCGAAATTTCCAGCGGAGGATTTCAAGTCGAGTTGAACTCGTTGGATCGTTTGTTCGATTGACGCTAGGCCATCAGGTGAGATCGCCGTAACGGTCCACCTAACATTCGTAGTTTGGATTGTCTGCGTTTGGTTCGCGGCCAAAGTTGCACCTCCTGTGTTCTCCATTTGGAGGCTCGTGTCCTGTTCGATCAGTACATTGGTCACGCCGTTCAATTTAAACTTCCAAGCGAGTGTTTTTTGAGCACAGCAAATGGAACCGGACCCAAAAGCAATTAGCGAAAACGCAGCCCAGGCAATGACTGTACGCAAATAAACTCGAGAAATCATACTTGGTTTCCTTGGTTAAGTTGGAATGCACTTTCTGCGATCGCTAGAATTCATTCCGTGCTGGATAAAACGAGACTTAGCCCATGTTATAGTATACGAGGGCTGACGTTGCCATCGCGTAAGTAATTTGCTGCCGATGCAGAACAACGCAGTTAATACCTCAGAGGGTTCTATGATCCATTCATCACGTGTATCAAGGCGTCGATTTCTTCAAATTACGGCTGGCAGTTCGGTTGCATGCGGTCTTCTGTGTTCGCCCCGTCGAGCCAAAGCCCAGAATGACAAGCTGAATCTTGCATTCGTCGGCGTTGGTGGACGTGGTGGAAGCAATTTATCCACTCTCTATGATACCGGTTCAGTTAATGTCGTTGGGATTTGCGACGTCAACAGTCAACACCTCGACAGAACGGCAGAGCGACACACGCGAGCGCGACGCTACACTGATTTTCGGCGAATGATGGATGAATTGAACGACGTGGACGCCGTTGTTGTCAGCACGACCGAACATACGCACGCTTTTGCTACATTACCCGCTTTGCAACAAAAGAAACCTGTCTATTGTGAAAAGCCACTGACACATAACATTGGTGAATCGCATCGCATTATGCAAGCCGCCAAGGAAGCTAATGTGGCAACTCAGATGGGGACCCAGATTCACGGGATGCCTAACTACCGACGTGTTGTCGAATTGATTCAATCCAAGGCTATTGGCAATGTTCATGAAGCGCATGTGTGGACTTCGCGAGCTTGGGGACTACAGAACAAAGAAGACTCGGACGCGAATAAAGACATCGTTTTTGTATCCGACCGCCCCGGAGAGGCGATGACACCACCCGCCAACTTGGACTGGGACATGTGGATCGGTCCAGCGCCTTTGCGACCTTATCACGATGTCTATTTCCCAGGTCCGAAATGGTATCGTTGGTGGGACTTCGGTAGCGGAACCATGTCTGATCTCGGTAGTCACATGAACGACTTACCTTTCTGGGCTCTCAAGCTCGATGCACCCAAAACCATCGAAGCTATCGGAGACAAACCGCACCGCGAAATTGCTCCTGCGTCGATGACAGCAGTTTATGAATACGGTGCCCGAGGCAACATGCCAGCTTGTAAAGTGTGTTGGTACCAAGGAACTCACAAGCCTCAAATATGGAAGGATAAAGGTATTCCGCAGTGGGGTTCCGGTATCCTTTTCATTGGCGACAAAGGGATGGTCCTTTCCGATTACGACAAGCACGTGTTGTTGCCAGAGGAAAAGTTCAATGACTTTGTTCGCCCGGAACAGTTCATTCCAAACTCACCTGGCCAACACCAAGAATGGTTGCTCGCAATTCAAAATGGAACTCCGACCGGGAGTCCATTTAGCTATGCGGGTTTGCTGACGATTGCTAACCATCTTGGCAACGTGGCATTTCGATCGAACCAAAAGCTGGAGTGGGATGCGACGAAACTTCGAGCAATCAATTGTCCACAAGCAGATGAGTTTATTTCACGCACCCCGCGCGCCGGCTGGTCGCTCGCGTAGTGCATCGGTCAATCAATAAATAGTGCTGTCGCAAAACCATGAATTTACTCCTCATGATTTTGTCCGCCCTCCTGCTATATTTCCAAGAACAGTCGCGATGGATCTTCAATCACGTCTTTGATCGTCTTCAGGAACGATACGGCTTCGCGACCATCCACGATGCGATGATCGTACGTCAAAGCTAAGTACATCATTGGGCGAATGACAACTTCTCCGTTCAATGCGATCGGTCGATCTTGAATCGAGTGCAGACCTAGAATGCCGCTTTGAGGCGGATTCACAATTGGGGTCGAGAGCAAGGAGCCATAGATGCCGCCATTGCTGATTGTAAAGGTTCCTCCCTCCAAATCGTTCGGCATTAATTTGTTGGCGAGAGCTCGCGATGCAAACTCGCCAATATTCCGCTCAATCTCAGCGAAGCTCATCTTCTCAACATTTCGGAGAACAGGCACCACCAGCCCCTTCCCGCCGCCAATTGCTATCCCGATATCGCAGTAGTTACGATAGACGATGTTGTTGCCGCGAACTTCTGCATTTACCGATGTAAAACGCTTTAAGGCGTCGCAAGCGGCTTTGGCAAAGAAAGACATGAAGCCCAGTTTAACACCATGCTTTTCGTTGAATGCGTCCTTGTACTTGGTACGCAATTGCATCACGGGTTGCATGTCGACTTCGTTAAATGTCGTCAGCAACGCTGCGTTGTGCTGTGCCTGAACCAATCGAATTGCAATCGTTCGACGGATCATGCTCATCGGCTTGACCTCTTCGCTCCGATTAGGAGTGCCCTGTTGCATCAAGGATTGCGTTGAAACAGATGGCGATGTGGTCGGTGTTGCTGAACTAGACACACTCGTTACTACTTTCGCTACCGGGGCCGCTGAAGATGCTGCCGCTACGCCTGCCCCAGTTATAATATTACTGGATGATATTGCCGTTTGAGAAACAAATCGAGCCACGTCTTCCTTGAGCAATCGACCGCCGGGGCCGGTTGGCGAAACTTGGCCAGCCGAAAGTTGGTTGTCGGCAAGCATTCTTTCGGCTGCTGGCATGATGCGTGTAGCACCGGCAGGTTGTGGCGGTGTTGAAATCGAAACAGCCGGTTGTGGGGCAACTGACGTAGGAACAGGGATCGGTGTAGGTGTTGGGGGAGATATGGCGGTGTTAGGGGCAGGTTGAAATGACGCGATCACATCACCCACTGCGGCAAACTCCTCACTCTGCTTAAGGATCTTGACCAAAATCCCATCTTCCGGTGCAGAGATTTGGACCGAAGCTTTCTCTGTTTCGAGATCGACGAGGTCCGTACCCGCAGCGACCCAGTCCCCTTCTTTCTTGAGCCACTGTCCAATCTGAACTTCTGAAATGCTTTCGCCAACGGACGGAACGATAATTTCGGTCATGGGAATTAAAGGATATTGAGGGAAAAGCACTAAACTAATTGACTCGAATATTGCTTTCAAAAGCATATCGTAATAGTGCCTTGGTGTCATCCGGATAGTAATGAGTACAATCGCGGATTCTCATTGTTTGTTTCAAAATAGCACGACTTGTGGGCTAGTGATTGTACCACGCCAGGATTAATCACTAGCTGGCGCTCTGTGCACGTAACTTCCCACTAGTTCTCAGCCGATACATCGGGTAATTTTATGCCAAACCAGATCGACACGGTACATCTGACCCGATTGGGCAATTCCGACCTGTACGTCAGCCGGGTAGGGCTAGGATGCTGGCCAATGTCTGGTATTAGCTCTCTAGGAATCACGGATGAATTGTCCATCGCTACCATTCACACCGCTCTTGATCACGGCGTCAATTTTTTCGATACGGCGTACTCGTACGGCTACAACGGACGTAGCGATCGGGTGCTAGGCCAAGCGTTGCGAACCAACCGAGATCGAGCCGTCATCGCACATAAAGTCGGATCCCACTGGGACGAAAAAAAACAACGCGTTGTCGATGGCAGGCCCGAGACGCTCATCGCCCATGCTCAGGAATGCCTAACACGTTTGGGCATGGATTATGTCGACGTAATGTATCTACACACACCCGATCCGTCGGTTCCAATCGAAGAGTCCGCCAACGCCATAGCGGAGATATGCAAACGAGGTTGGGCTCGGTACGCGGCAGTCTCCAACGTGAATCTTGAACAAGCGACGCGCTTCGCCGCCGTTTGTCCTGTCGTTGCCATTCAGCCCTATTTCAACATATTCCAGCAGGAAGCAGTCCGCGAGCTGCTTCCTTTCGTTATGCCGAACAATACCTCGCTCGTATGCTATTGGGTGTTGATGAAGGGATTGCTATCTGGTCGGTTAAAACGAGACCACGTTTTTGATCCTGCAGACCGCAGACTAGCCTACCCGATCTATCAAGGCGAAGCCTGGCAAAACGCTCAGAACGTCCTTGACAAACTTAGGCACCTCGCAAATGAACTCGACTACACAGTCGCACAATTGGTAGTCGCTTGGTCGCTCACTCAACCCGGAATTAGTGTCGCGTTGCTGGGTGCAAAACGCCCCGAACAAATCGCCGAGTCCGTTCAAGCGATGCATATCAAGCTTGATGCAGATGTAATCGAACAAGTCAACGCTTTTACTTAGGATAACGTCGAAATCCATTTTGAGACTCCGAGATGCTCGAAGTAGATTGAGGTTGGGATTGCAAATGCCGTTGCCAACGGGCTGCGTTCCTCACGTGTTGAAGAAGAGCGACTTACGAGCGATTGCGGCAGTGACGGGGTGAGGTAGGCAGCGGGCGTTGTGGTTGGAGGACCGTCAACAGTTTCACTCATCCTCGAAAAAGTCGTTAGAAATTTCCTTGACTTGAAATGTTCTTGCCACGCTAACACCTACGTTGTGTTCGATCATTAGATTTGCCAATCGAGAACCATCGATCAGTACTACTCGTTTGGATTCGATCCGATCAAGATACTCCAATGCATCACGCGTGAACTGCGACGTAGTCACAATAACGCCCTTCTTAGCTCGGATCATATCCATGCTTCCAACGAATGCTTGAACGATAGGTCTACTAACGGTTCCTTGCCAACGTTTGGCTTGTAAGCAAATATAATCCAGTCCAAGCTTATCTTCGCGTATGATGCCATCGATTCCTCCGTCACGAACGTAAGCCGTCACCTCACTAGCTCCGAAGGATCCGCCGTACCCCAACGCTTCCATTAATTTAACAACGACATGTTCAAAAAATCGCGGCGATCCTTCAGACAGTTTGAGCAACAGCTCATTCGCTAGTGCATCGTTAATTTGCTTGTGGGACGTTTCCAGCAATTCAAGCGGTGTTGCTGTTTCCGAATCAGCACCCTCGGGTGCTTGAACCTGGCCATGTGTTGGATCCTCTGAGGTGCCCGCGACGAAGATACGGTAAGTATCGAATTGCCGAAGGAATCTCATGTCAATACGCGGCACGCGTTGCTCCAAAACCTTTCGACCTAGTTCGGACAATCGCACCACACCACGCGATTGATTCTCAATCAATCCCGCATTCTTTAAGTGGGTTTTCGTCCAAGCGACACGATTATAAAACACAGGTGCGACACCACTGGGTAGCCGCTCCAAAAGCTCTTCCTCGGACACATGAAACTTCCCAGCCAATAAGGCTACCATTTCCTTGACGCGACGTTCTTTCCCATCAGACAGCGTTTCTAGGAAGGGCAACATCAACGTCTGGAAATCGGGAATGGCCATTCTGTGGAACCTTGGGCATTAAGCAGCGTCGAAAAAGTTGAGTGTATCGAAAGGCATCATGCCCGACGAGCACATTGATTTGATATGTTGTAGAAGTTCACCACATAAATAAATGCAGCTAGCCTGCCTTTGCCGCACAGAAGTCAGCTTAGGTGGATGTCGCGTACCGAATTATCTGCTGGAACTGGGGCCGTTCTGGTGAATCGTCGAGTTTAGGACTTCATTTGTTCCTGAGGCATCACGAGCTAATTGTGGCAACAACTTGTTTTTACAGGTTTTGCATTCGGTTACGATCTGGAAAACTAATTTATTGATGTATAATCGGCCTCCAACTGATTGGGTAAGGTGCCTTTCTCCGTGTCTGTTTTCATTTGCCCAACCTGATTCGGTGGATCTGTGAATCGCTTTAATCTTCATGACCGTCTACTTACCCGCGATCATAGGTTACTTGGATGTATTCTTCATGGCATTCATGGTGTATTGATTGAGTTTGTCATTTCCGATTTGAAATTGAGCCACTTTTGCGGTTTGGCTGGCTGACTGGTTGCTAGATTTGTGGCTGAGCTGAGCGAACTTTGTCCGCCAGAGAAGTTCGCTTCGGTTTTTCAAAGATTTACGCAACTTGTTGACGAATTAAAGTCGGCAGAAAATCCATCGGAATTTCTTGTCGGTGAACGTGCAGATGACTACAGAATTGCATCCAAGTTTTTGGATGCATTTGGCGGCGCTAGCACTGATCTCACTCCTAGAAACGATAGACTCGACGCTGTGGTGGCCAATCTCACCAGGTTCGTGGAAGGGGGGTGGGAAAATAGTGGCCCTGCGGTTCCACCCACAGGGAGTTGTTCTCGTCAGCGGACGGAGCCGCTGACCCACGTCAATATGAACCTCCAGTTCCAACTAAGTCTTCATCAACTTCACTTGCGACGCGATCTGCTCTGCTGTGATCTTAAAGTGCTTGTAAAGCTGATCGAATGGTGCCGAAGCACCGAAAGTGCTCATTCCCACAAACTGTCCTTCAGCACCAATGTACTTGTCCCAGCCTTGGCGAATACCGGCTTCGCAAGCGACGCGAGCCGTCACATCTTTTGGCAGTACGCTCGCTCGATACTCTGGAGTTTGGTCATCAAACAACTCAAAGCACGGCAAGCTTACAACGCGGGTCATAATTCCCTCGGCAGCCAACAGCTCTTGAGCTTTCATGCAGATAGGGATCTCCGTGCCTGTACCCATTAGGATCGCTAGAGGCTTGCCAGCGCAGTCGCTAAGCACGTAGCCACCTTTTTCCGCGCCCGCAGCGTCACCCAGTTTAGTGCGATCCATGGTTGGAACGTTTTGTCGGGATAAAACCATCGCCGATGGATGATTCGATAGTTGCATGGCAGCCTTGTAGCAATGCAGCACTTCGTTGGCGTCGCCTGGTCGGAACACATATAAGCCAGGTATCGCTCGGCATGCGGCCAAGTGTTCTACCGGTTGGTGCGTTGGTCCGTCTTCGCCCAAACCAATGGAGTCGTGCGTTAAAACGTAGAGAACCGGCAGATGCATGATGCTGCTCAGTCGCATCGATGGTCTCATGTAGTCCGTAAACACAAAGAATGTCGCACCATACGCTCGCAAACCCGACAAACTCATACCATTGAGCGCCGAGGCCATTCCGTGTTCGCGGATGCCGAAGTGCATATTGCGACTCCCATAGCTGCTCGGTCCAAAGTCCCCCTGGCCATCGAGCAGGGTCATGGTCGACGGAGCCAAGTCAGCCGAACCGCCGATCAAGCCTGGCAAATGCGGTGCAAGCATGTTGAGAACTTTTCCGCTGCTGACGCGTGTTGCCAACCCTTTCACATCCGCTGCGAACGGCTTGAGGCCACTGTCCCAGCCAGCGGGGAGTTGGCGGTGGATAATGCACGCAACCTCCGCCGCTTCCTTCGGAAATTTTGTCTGGTAGTCAGCAAAGAGCTTTGTCCAAGCCGATTGAGCCTTCCTGCCTCGTTCCCCCATCGTGTCGGTAAAATATTTTCGTACCGTATCGGGCACATAAAACTTTTCATTCTCTGGCCATCCGTAAGCCTTCTTCGTCAACTTAATCTCTTCTTCGCCCAATGGAGCGCCGTGTGCATTGTGGGTGTTAGCCTTGTTTGGCGAACCGAAGCCAATGATCGATCGGACGATGATCAACGTAGGTTTGTCGTTGGTCGACTTGAATGAATCAAATGCTTTTTGGAGAGCGACTAAGTCGTTGGCATCTTCGACGAGAATCGTATTCCAACCGAGACCTTGGAACCGTTGGCTGGCGTTTTCAGTGAATGCAAGATCTGTGTGGCCCTCGATAGTGATTCCGTTGTCATCGTAGATCCAGCAAAGATTTGAGAGCTTCAAATGCCCTGCCAACGAGGCCGCTTCGGATGAGATGCCTTCCATCAAATCGCCATCGCTGCAGAGTGCATAGACGTCATAGTCAATCAGATCGAAGCCAGGTCTGTTGTACTTGGCACTTAAATGCTTGCTGGCGATTGCCATCCCGACCGAATTACCAATGCCTTGCCCGAGCGGGCCGGTGGTGGTCTCGATACCGGCTGCGTAACCTAGTTCTGGGTGGCCCGCACAGGGACTATTCAACTGGCGGAAGTTCTTTATGTTTTCAATCGTGATCGATTCGTTGCTCGTCGCTTTGCCATGCGCGTCCACACTGCGGATACCAGCCAAATGGATCATCGAATAGAGCAACATCGACGCGTGTCCACACGACAATACAAATCGATCGCGATTTGCCCATTCTGGGTTCATCGGATCGTATCGAAGAGCTTCCGTCCACAACTGAAAAGCAACAGGAGCCAATGCCATCGGAGTACCTGGATGGCCGCTATTTGCAGCCTGCACGGCATCCATGCTCAGGGTTCGAATGGTGTCGACGGCTAATTGGCGAAGCGTGTGATTAGGTGCGTTCATCGGATCGACTTTGGAAATGTGTGGAAATCGGATTGAAAAGGACGATTCGAAATATCCTTGCAGGCAGCGAAGATAACGATTTCCGTGGTGTTTCGCAATCCTGGGTACTGGCAGCCCCAAGAGCCTAGCAGCCTCAAGAGCCTAATTGGCAATCGCGACTTGTTCAATCATTTTGACCTCTTCAGCATTTAATTTGAAATCGAACGCATCGAGATCCGTTCGCATATGTTCTGGTTGAGACGTGCCTGTCAACGGAATCATTCCC